>JBHELM010000136.1:0-8336 GCA_046352715.1 Thermoplasmatota archaeon
CCCCGACCCTGAGCGACCGTAGTCAACCCAGAGCCTGTCGGGACTCCGGACCAAACCCCTCATGTCCCGCTTCCCGCTGGCGTGCCGCGTGCTTGGCGCGTCCGCGAAGCGTTCCCCCGCCGACATGGCCGCGGAGACGGAGCGCCGCAAGGAGGAGCACCTGCGCATCCCCTTGGAGCGCGACGTCCAGTCCATCGCCAACCCCTGGGACGCCATCCGCCTGCGCCACGACGCGGTCCCGGAGCTCGACAGGGACTCCATCGAGCTTGGCACCACGTTCCTGGGACGCAGACTGGCGGCGCCCATCCAGGTCACCGGCATGACGGGCGGCGCCCGCAAGGCCAAGGAGTTCAACGGCCGCCTTGCCGCCGCCGCCGCGGAGCACGGCCTCGCCATGGGGGTCGGCTCGCAGCGCGCGGCCCTGGAGAACCCGGCGCTGGCGGACACCTACCGCGTCATCCTCGACCACGACGTGCCGCTGCGCATGGCCAACCTGGGCCTGCCGCAACTCATCCTTTGGGGCGAGGGGGCCGTCGCGAAGGCCGAGCAGGCCGTCGAGATGGTCGAGGCGCACGCGCTCTGCGTCCACCTCAACTACCTCCAGGAGGCCGTGCAGCCGGAGGGGGACACCGTGGCGCGGGGCGGCCTCGACGCCCTCCACCGCCTGTGCGCGGAGCTGGAGGTGCCGGTGGTGGTGAAGGAGACCGGAGCCGGCCTCACGGGGGCGACCGCCGCCGCGCTGGAGCGCATCGGGATCTCGGCCCTCGACGTCGGCGGCCTCGGGGGCACCAGCTTCTCCGCGGTCGAGCACCACCGCGCCGTGGACCAGGGCGACCACGCCAAGGCGCGGCTCGGCCGGACCTTCTGGGACTGGGGCATCCCCACCCCGCAGGCGCTGCGCGAGGCGCGGCAGGCGTGCCCCAGCCTCCCGTTGGTGGCCACCGGCGGGCTGCGCAGCGGCCTCGACGCCCTGCGCGCGCTCTGCCTCGGCGCCGACCTCGCGGGCTTCGCCGGCCACCTGTTCCGCGCCGCCGCCGCGGGGCCCGACGGCGCCTCGCAGGAGGCCGCCCTCGTTCTGGAAGAGTTGAAAACGGGACTTTTCTTGCTCGGCTTGCCCGACCCGTCCAGCGTGACGGAGGACCACCTCGCATGAACCTCGAAGCCGCCCTCCGCCCCTACCTCGAGCAGTTCAACGACGAGATGGACAAGTACCTGGTCAAGCGCGAGCTGAAGCCGGTGGAGCTCTACGACGCCATCCGGCACCTCCCCATCAAGGGCGGCGGCAAGCGGCTGCGGCCCATCGTGGCCATCCTCTCGGCGCAGGCGGTCGGCGGCGACTCCAAGAAGATCATGCCCTACGGCGTGGCGCTGGAGATCCTGCACTCCTTCACCCTCATCCACGACGACATCATGGACGAGTGCGACACCCGCCGCGGCATCCCCTCGGTGCATGCCAAGTGGGGCGTCCCCATGGGCATCCTCTCCGGCGACACCATGTTCGCCATGCTATTCGAGATCCTCGACCAGCTCGAGATCGACGACAAGACCTACCGCTCCATCAGCCTCGACGTCGCCAAGCTCGCCCGCGAGGTGTGCGAGGGACAGTACTGGGACATGTTCTTCGAGGGCCAGAAGAAGATCGAGGAGCTCCAGTACTACCACATGATCGAGCGCAAGACCGCCACGTTCTTCGAGATCGCGATGAAGAACGGCGCCGAGCTGGGCGGCGGCGAGCCGCAGCAGGTCAAGAAGCTGGCCGAGTGCGGCCGCCTCATGGGCCTCGCGTTCCAGGTGTGGGACGACTACCTCGGCGTGGTCGGCAAGGCGGAGGAGACCGGCAAGCCGGCGCGCAGCGACATCCTGCAGGGCAAGAAGACGCTGGCCTACGTCGCCACCCACACCAAGCTCGACCCCTTCGACCGCCGCCAGTTCGTCGACCTCTACAAGAAGGAGGGCAAGACGGAGAAGGACATCGAGGCGCTCCTCAAGTTCATGGAGAAGTCCGGCGGCCTCGAGTTCACCCGGACCCGCGCCCGCGAGTTCAGCTCCTTCGCCAAGGCGACCCTCGCGGACCTGCCGGAGACGGCGGCGAAGCGGCTGCTGCTCATCCTGTGCGACTTCGCTAGCAACCGCACCAAATAGGCGGCGAAACGGGTTCGCTTCGCGAACCGCGTTTCGCCGCGAGCTAAGACTCTGGGGCCCATCCGGGCCCCAGACCCCTCGGAGGACGGGGTGGCCGCTCGCATCGGCGCCGCTCACCGCGGCGCCGGCTCCTTCCCTTGCGCGCGCGTCGCTGCGCTCCGCGCTGGCTCGGGTCCGCGCTGCGCGCGGGCGGCCACCCAGGCCGGAGCCACCGAATTGCAAAGCAGGAGTTGCTTGGCGCAACCGGCGTCGGCCTGGGCGGTCGCGCGAGCGCAGCGAGCCCGAGCGAGCGCCGCGCGGAGCAAGGCGCGAGCAAGGAGAGGAGCCGGCGGGCCGGTGAGGCCCGCCGTCGCGAGCGACCGCCCGTTCCTGGGGGGTGCAGGGGGGCGAAGCCCCCCGCAGCTTGGCGCGCGGCGAAATGCCCGAGCGAAGCGAGCGGCGTTTCGCCGTCAGGCCAGCGCGTTCCCGACCTGCTTCTGCGGGTACCCGGCTGGCACGGGCTTGGTCCAGATGCGCGCGTCCTTGGCGTCGTGCGAGACCGCCTCGTTGTCGCCCACCACGCAGTCCACCAGGTGGACGCCATCGCGGACGGTGACGCCGTCGCCGAGGATGCAGCGCTCCAGGCGGGCGCCGACGCCGACGTGGCAGTCGCGGCCGGCGAGGGAGTCCTCGAACGTGGCGCCGTCGGCGAGGCGGGTGCCGGGGCCGAAGCGGAACGCGGGGTCGAGGGTGCGGCTGGCCTGGCGGAGGCGGGCGGGGTCGCCGACGTCGATCCAGTGGCCGTGCAGCGGGAGGCCGTGGAAGCCCTGCGGGATGAGCTGCGGGAAGATTTCCTTCTCCATCGACACCATCCTGCCCTCGGGGATGAGGCCGAGGACGCCGCGGTCGAGCAGGTAGGCGCCGGCGTTGATGAGGCGGCTGGGGGCCTGCGCGGGGTCCTTGGGCTTCTCCACGAAGTCGGCGATGCGGACGGAGCCGTCGGGGGCGGCGGGGCCTGCGGGCTTGACGACGCCGTAGTGGACGACGTCGGCGGGCTCGACCTCCTTGAGGCTGATGGTGCCGACGCCGCCCTGGGCCCGGTGGGCCCGAAGCATCGCGCCCATGTCGAGCGCGCTCACGATGTCGGCGTTGAGGACGAAGAAGCGGTCGCCGGTGAGGTGGCGCTCGCAGTTCTTGACCGCGCCGCCGGTGCCCAGCGGCTCCTCCTCGCGCACGACGACGAACTCGCGGCGGTCTCCCGCGGCGTGGGTGGAGCGTTGGCGGAAGTAGGTGCCGAGGGCCTGCGCCTTCCAGTTCACGGCGACGACGACGCGGTGGACCTCCGGCGGCAGGCGGTCGAGGACCCACTCCAGCATGGGGCGCCCGGCGACCGGCAGCAGCGGCTTGGGGCGCGTGTAGGTCAGCGGCCGCAGGCGGGTGCCGTAGCCACCGGCGAGAAGGATTGCATCCATGCCGGGCGGGCGATGGTGCATCTCACGTTAAGGTTCGCCACGCGCGTCCAGGGATGGGACAGGCCAAGGCCCGGTCGAGTCCATCGACCCTGCCGAACGGGTCTAGCGCAAGGGGGTCGTGCAGAGGCGTGCATGCCGAGGACCCGCCAGGCGGCCCTGCGCGAACTCGTCGCCGAGGGGCGCCGCCTCCTGGACGCCCAGGAGCGCAGCAAGAGGGAGCAGGACGAAAAGGCGCGCCATCTGATGACGACCTGCGCCACCATCCTGACCGCCGGGGCGGCGGCGACGGGGTTCTTTGCCGGCAGGCTGGCGGGTGCGCTGCTGGCCCCCGCGGTCGTGCTCTTGGCAGTTGGCTTGGCCTGCATGGGCCGCGCGTTCCTGCTGTTTTCGGCCGCCTACACCGGGCAGCGACTGCGGCCCAACGACCTCGCCATCGGGTGGGACCCGGTGGCCCTGCGCGCAGCGGCCCGCCTCCCCCTTAAGGCCGACGACATCCTCCAGGGAACCGTAGAGAAGCTGCCCTCCTGGGTCGGGCAGAACCAAGAAGCCTTGGACCGCGCCGCGGGGCAGCAGCGCACGGGCAGCAGGTTGCTGTTCTGGGGGAGTGGGATTCTGGTCGCTTCACTGATATACGGCATGGCGGCAAACGGGTGGGTGCGATGACCGCGAAGAAGGGCAGGCCGTTCGACGCCGGCACGACCTACATCACGAACTGGGGCCCCGACTCCATCAACCGCAAGAAGCCGCGCCCCCACGCGGACCCCGCGGAAGAGGAGCGGCGCCGCCAACCCACTTAAATCGCTCCGCAAAGTCGCGGCGCCGTGGACCTTGCGACCCTGGCCCGCCGCGTCTGCCTGCAGAACGCGGTGCAGCACGGCGGCCAGTGCAACCCCAAGGGCCTCGTCGGCCGCATCCTGGGCGGCCACCCCGAACTGCGCGCGCAGGCGAAGGCCGTGGGCGAGGCGCTCGAGGCGGAGGGCGCCAAGGTCAACGCGATGACGCTGCAGGCGCAGATGGCGGCGCTGGAGGCCGAGGCGCCGGAGCTGCTGGCGGTGCAGAGGAAGGAGAAGCGCACCGGCCTCAAGGAGCTGCCCAACGTGAAGGGCAAGGTCGTCATGCGCTTCGCACCCAACCCCAACGGCCCGCTCTCGTTCGGGCACAGCCGCGGCGTGTCGATCCTCGCCGAGTACTGGAAGGAGCATGACGCAGACCTTCTGCTGCGCTTCGACGACACCGACCCGCAGGTCAAGCCGCCGCTGATGGACGACGCGCGCGGCTGGAACGGGTACGACATGATCCGCGCGGACTTCGAGTGGCTCACCGGCCGCGCGCCCACGCGGGTCGTCACCGCGAGCGACCGCATCACGGTCTACCAGGATGCGGCGCGCGACCTCATCCGGCGTGAGGGCGCCTACGTCTGCAACTGCGACGCGGCCACGTTCAAGGCGCTCAAGGACAGCAAGACGGCGTGCCCGCACCGCGGCCAGACCGTGCAGCACAACCTCGCCGGCTTCGACGCGATGTGCGACGGCACCACCGAGAAGGGCGCCGCGGTGCTGCGCGTCAAGACCGACATCACCCACCCGCACCCGGGCCTGCGCGACTGGACCGCGTTCCGCGTCGTGGCCCGCGACGCCGTGCACCCCCGCGAGCGCAGGGGCGAGATCCCGCGCCACCACGCCTGGCCGCTGCTGGACTTCCAGAGCGCCATCGAGGACCACCTGCAGGGGGTGACGCACGTCATCCGCGGCAAGGACCTGATGGACTCAACGCGCAAGCAGACGTTCCTCTACCAGCACATGGGCTGGACCTACCCCGAGACGCTCTACTGGGGCCGCGTATCGGTGCACGAGTTCGGCAAGTTCTCGACCTCGATGATGCGGCGCGCCATCCAGGCGGGGAAGTTCTCCGGCTGGGACGACCCGCGCCTGCCCACGCTCGCGGCGCTCAAGCGGCGCGGCTACGACCCCGGCGCCCTCCGCTCGTTCTGGGTCGGCCTCGGCCTCACCGAGAAGGACATCGCTGTCTCGCTCGCCAACCTCGACGCCGAGGACGCCAAGGCCATCGAGCCCAAGGCGCAGCGCTTCTTCTTCGTCCCCGACCCCGTGGCCATGCAGGTGGAGGGTGTCCCGGTCGGCAAGGTCGCGCGCCCCGCGCTGCACCCGACGCACCCGGAGCAGGGCCACCGCCTCCTGGAGGTCCGCCCCGACGAGCCCGTCCACGTCGCGCGCGGCGACCTGCTCGGCGGAGCGCCGCGGCTGCGCCTCAAGGACCTCGGCACCGTCGCGGTCGCCGGGGCGCACGCCACCTGGGTCGGCGAGGAGATGGACCGCTCGATGCCCATCGTGCAGTGGCTGCCCGCGCACGCGGCGCGGCCCTTCACCGTCCTCAAGCCGCACTTCGAGGTGGACGAGGCGGCGGCCGCCGTCAGCGACGACGACCACGACGAGCCGGCGCCCACCCTGGGGACGCCCGCCGAGATCGAGGTGCCTCCCCTCCTGGAGGTCACGGGGATGGTGGAGGCCGCGGCGCTCGCCAAGGCAGGCCAGGTGGTGCAGTTCGAGCGCTTCGGCTTCGTGCGCATCGAGGCGCCGGGGCGCGGCGTCTGGCTCCACCAATAGGCTGCCCGGAGCCGTCTGCCCAAAGGCAAACCCTCCCGTCGCGGGGCCGCTTCACCTTTTATCGGTTCGGCGCCGGAGCACCCCCCCCACCCCCTGAGGGCTGTCCAGCAATCCCAAACCTCCCTTACTCCGTTCGCCATAGGCTTGAAGCTTCATGTTTGCGAGGTTTGGCGTTCCCTCCAGGGGCGGCCGCGCGTCCTCAAATGCTGAACCTGTTCAGGCCACCGGAACGGTTTTTGCCGAAGCGGACCCAAAAACGGAGATTAAATTCATATAGCAGGTCGGTGTGGAACAGCCTGCACATGGGCATGGACCGGCGCACAGGCGCACATCTTGGCGGGTCGCTGGCGGTCACGCTCATCCTCGTGCTGGCCCTGCTCCTGGTGACGCCGCAGGGGGCCGCCGTCGCGGTCGGCAAGCCCACCTACGACGGCAACGGCGCCGTCGGCGTCGACCTCCACTTCCCCGACGGCGACCGCACCCGCGTCGACGGCCTGCGCGTCACCCTGGACTGCGAGCGCTCCGGCACCATCACCGCCGAGTTCGACCCGGCCGGCCAGCCCATCGGCACCCCCTCGCCCTACATCGAGAGCGTCACCGTCGACGGCGCCCGCCAAGACGGCTACGGGTACGGCTACGGGTATGGGTATTGGATACGGCTACGGGTACGGCTATGGCTACGGGTACGGCTACGGGTACGGGCCCGGCGCCGGCGACCTGCACTACACGATCCACCTGCACGTCCTCGCCTTCCAGCCCGGTGAGTCCTGCATTGCGCGCATCACCGTCCACACCGACGCGGGCGACTACGCCTCCGAGTGGAGCGACCCCTTCGTCCCGCGCCCCAACGAGCTGCCGACGGCCGCCCTCGCCGCCGTGCCCAGCAGCGGCACGCGCCCCCTGGGCGTGACCTTCCAGCTCAACGGCACCGACCCCGACGGCGGGCCCCTCTCCTGGGACCTCGACTTCGGCGACGGCACCACGCACGCCAGCGGCCTCGGCGCCGTGCCGGCCACCGAGCCGCACACCTACACCGCCGCAGGCGCCTTCACCGCCGTCCTCACCGTCACCGACGACGAGGGCACCGTCGCCAGCGCGACCGCCAACGTCAACGTCGCGCAGGCCACCAACCAGCCCCCGACCGCCACCCTGGTGGCGACCCCCTCCTCCGGCACCGCGCCCCTCGCGGTCGGCTTCACCATCACGGCGGGCGACCCCGACGGCAGCATCGCGTCCTTCGACCTCGACTTCGGCGACGGCACCCCCCACGCCACCGGCACCGGCGGCCCGCCCGCCAGCGTGGCTCACACCTACACCGCCGCGGGCCACTTCACCGCCGTCCTCGCCGTCACCGACGACGGCGGCAGCTTCGGCTCCGCGGCGGCGGGCGTGGAGGTCAACGCCACCAACCAGCCCCCCACGGCGACCCTGAGCGCCACCCCCGACGTCGGCGCCGTGCCCCTCGCGGTCACCTTCACGCTGGGCGCCAGCGACCCCGACGGCAGCATCGCCACCTACGACCTCGACTTCGGCGACGGCACCCCCCACGCCACCGGCACCGGCACCCCGCCCAGCACCCGCAGCCACACCTACACCACCGCGGGCCACTTCACCGCCGTCCTCGCCGTCACCGACAACGCCGGCAGCTTCGGATCCGCGGCAGCCGTGGTCGACGCCGTGCAGCCCACCGGCAACCAGCCGCCTTCCGCCTCGCTGACGGTGACCCCGTCGTCGGGCACCGCGCCCCTTGCGGTCACCTTCACCATCGGCGCCAGCGACGCGGATGGCAGCATCGCGTCCTTCGACCTGGACTTCGGCGACGGCACAGCGCACTTCACCGGCACCGGCACCCCGCCCAGCACCCGCAGCCACACCTACACCACCGTCGGCCACTTCACCGCGCACTTGGTGGTCCAGGACAACCAGGGCAGCTCCGGCTCGGCCGTGGTGGCCGTCGACGTTGCCCAGGCGCCCGCGAACCAGGCGCCGACCGCGACGCTGACGGTGACCCCGTCCTCCGGCACCGCGCCCCTCGCGGTCGGCTTCACCATCACGGCGGGCGACCCCGACGGCAGCATCGCGTCCTTCGACCTCGACTTCGGCGACGGCACCCCCCACGCCA
>JBHELM010000137.1:0-10710 GCA_046352715.1 Thermoplasmatota archaeon
GCACGGTGCTGGCCCACTGCGGCTGGATCACCAAGGGGGAGGTTGGCGACATCGCGGCGGCGGGAGCCTCCGTCGCGCACTGCCCCGTCAGCAACCTCAAGCTCGCCACCGGCGGCGTCGCCCCCGTCGTGGAGCTGCACGAGGCCGGCGTCCGCGTGGGCCTCGGCACCGACGGCGCCGCGAGCAACAACGGCCTCGACCTGTTCGAGACCATGAAGTTCGCCGCGCTGGTGCAGAAGAACCACCGCTGGGACGCCACGGCGCTGCCCGCGAACACGGCGCTCGACATGGCCACCCGCCAAGCCGCCGACGCGCTGCACCGCCCCGACCTCGGCCGCCTCGTCCCCGGCGCCACCGCGGACCTGGTGATGGTGGACTTCCGCCGCCCGCACCTCGTGCCCCGTCACGACGCCGTGAGCCACCTCGTCTACTCGGCGTCGGGCCGCGACGTGTCCGCCACCGTCGTCGCCGGGAAGGTGCTGCTGGCGCACGGCCGTCACGAGACATTGGACCTGCCCAAGGTCCTGGCCGCGGCGCAGGCTGCCGGCGAGGCGCTGGCGAAAGCCGCTCGCTAAGCCCCTCCCAAACCACGGATCCACGGAACCATTTCTTGGCCGCACAGACCATGCGCCCGTGCAATCCGTGGAATCCGTAGTTTGGTCGGTGGTGGTTGGGCGTCAACCAACCAATCTGCAAAGGCCTATCCGGCGCAAGGTCCCTCCAGCGGGCATGGACTCCCGGCTCCTCGCAGTCATCCTTGGCATCACCACGCTGGTCTCCGTGGCCGCCGTGGCGCCCCTCTACTCCCGGCTGTCGCAGGACCGCGACGACGTGGACCACATCACCCTCTACCAGAACGGCCTCGCGGCCATCTCCCTGGTGCGTGCCTTCGCGTCCCCTGGCGGGGAGCAGGTGCTCGCCTTCCAGTTGCCGACGACGGCCATGTTCGAGACGCTGGCGGTGGCCGGCGAGGGGGTGTCCGTGCTGGAGTTGCGCAGCTCCCTCGCCGCGCGTCCGCTGCTGCAGCCCGGCGACGGCCTGGTGGTCCACCTCGACGACAAGACGACGCTGACGGGCACCCTCGTCGCGCGCCAGGACGGCAGCCTGCTGCTGGCGACCGAGGGCGGCACGACGCTGGCGCAGGAGTCGCACGTCACCGCCGTCGAGGTGACGGGGCGCCGCGTCGACCCGCGCACCACCGGCGCCGTGGACGTCACGGTGAAGGTCAGCGCCCCCTCCGGAGCGCACAGCGTCCGCCTCTCCTACCTGGCGGAGGGCTCCGGCTGGGAGCCGCACTACCACCTCGACGCGCAGAGCGGCGCCATGACCTTCTTCGCCAGCCTCACCGGCCTGCAGGACTGGAGCAACGTGACGCTGGACCTCGTCTCCGGCAACCCGAACCGCGTCTACACCTGGAGCCCGACGCGGGTCGCCTACGCGGGCCTCTCGCTCGACTCGGCGGCCGGCGGCAGCGGCACGGGCACCTACTCCCCCGCCGTCGAGGCGTCGCAGCCCCTCGGCGACCTGCACCGCTACCACTACCCCGGCACCGTCAGCTTCGCCCGCGGCGAGGCGGTCCGCCTGCCCGTCGCCACCGGCCACGCCGACATCGTGCGCCACTACTACACCACCACGCTCGGCGCCTACCCCACGGAGTGGCAGGGGCTGGCGGAGACCTACCAGGTCCGCAACGCGCTCACCGAGCCGCTGCCCGCCGGCCGCGTCGACGTCAGCCTCGGCCCGGAATGGATTGGCTCCGACAACCTGCCGGACCTGGGCCGCGGCGAGCAGGCCAACGTCACCGTCGCGCACTCGGGCGAGGTCAAGGCGCGCGTGCAGGTGGGGAGCGACGTGGCCGGCGAGCCGACGCCCAACGACCAGTTCGGCCACCGGACCCGCCTCCACACCACCGGCTACGACGTGCAGGTGCGCAACCTCAAGGGCGCCGCCGTCGACACACGCGTGGCGTTCCAGGCCGACGGCTACCGCACCGTCGTCACGCAACTCGACCCGGCGCCCAGCGAGCAGCACGGTGACCTCAAGGTGTGGGACCGCACGGTCTCCGCCGGCCAGACGCTGACGTTCCGCGTGACGCTGGAGCGGACCGAGGACGCCTGACGGCGAAACGGGTTCGCTGCGCGAACCGCGTTTCGCCGGGGCCGAAGAGTGCGGGGGCCCTCCGGGCCCCCGCGCCCCCTCGGAGGACGGGGTGGCCGCTCGCATCGGCGGGCCTCATCGGCCCGCCGGCTCCTTCCCTTGCGCGCGTCTCGCTGCGCTCGACGCTTGCGCGGGGCCTTCGGCGCGGCCACCCAGGCCGAAGTTGCCTCAAGCTAGAGCACCGCGTTCCCCTCGCGCAACCAGCGTCGGCCTGGGCGGTCGCGCGAGCGCAGCGAGCCCCCAACAAGCGCCGAGCGAAGCGAAGGCGCGCGAAGGGGAAGAGCCCGGCCGCGCGGTGAGCGCGGCCGACGGCGAGCGACCGCCCTCTCCCGGGGGTGCAGGGGGCGGAGCCCCCTGCTTCTGGCTCACGGCGAAACGGGTTCGCCGAGGCGAAGCGAAGGCGAACCCGTTTCGCCGCCGTTAAATCGCGCCGCGCCTCGAACGGCCGCGTGCCCAGCGCGCCCGGCCCCGCCATCATCGCGGCCCGCGGCGTGTCCAAGGTCTACGAGTCGGGCCGCCTGCGGGTGGAGGCGCTGCGCGGCGTCGACCTCGACGTGCGCCAGGGCGAGATGGTGGCCATCATGGGCCCGAGCGGCTGCGGCAAGACGACGCTGCTCAACTGCCTCTCCGGCCTCGACGACGTCTCCCACGGCCAGGTGCTGCTGGAGGGCCGCGACCTGGCGCAGATGGACGACGGCGAGCGCACCCGCGTCCGCAGCCGCCGCATGGGCTTCGTCTTCCAGTCCTTCAACCTCCTCCCGGTCCTGACGGCGCAGGAGAACGTCGAGCTGCCGCTGCTCGTGTCGGGCCACGGCGCCAAGGAGGCCGCCGCCCTGGCCCGCGCCGCGCTGCGGCAGGTCGGCCTCGAGGGCTTCCTCGACCACAAGCCGCGCGAGCTGTCGGGCGGCCAGCAGCAGCGCGTCACCATCGCGCGCAGCCTCGTCAACGAGCCCGCCATCGTGTGGGCCGACGAGCCGACCGGCAACCTCGACACCCAGCACGGCCAGGAGGTGCTGGACCTGCTGCACCGGCTCAACGTGGAGCACGGCCAGACCTACGTCATCGTCAGCCACGACCCCGCCATCGCGCACAGTTGCCACCGCGTCGTGCAGATGGAGTCGGGCGCCATCCAGCGCATCGAGGCGGGCGAGGGGCGCAGCCTGAGCCTGGCGCGCTACCGGCGGGTGTAGCGTGGACGCCTGGACGCTGCTGTTCTTCGCCGCCGCCCTGCTCGCCGCCGCCGCGGTGCTGGCGGAGTCGCTGCGTCGCCCCATCCTGCGCCGCATGGCCCTCCGGAATGCGTGGCGCCGCCCCAAGCAGACGGCCACCGTCATCGCCGGCCTCATGGTCGGCACCGCCATCATCAGCAGCGCACTGGTGGCGGGCGACTCGGCGGCGGGGGCCATCCGCGGCTACGTCTACCAGAGCCTCGGCGCGGTGGACGAGTCGGTCGCCATCCCCGGCTACCCCTACTTTCCGCAGGCGGTCTACGACAGGTTCCTCGCCGACCCCGGCATCCAGCGCGGCTTCGACGGCGTGGCGGCGCACGTGGTGTGGCAGGGGGCGCTGGAGGACCAGCGGACCGGGGCGTTCGAGCCCAACGTCGCCGTCGTCGGCTACGACCCGGAGCGCGACGCGGGCTTCGGTGACTACCACCTGCTGGGCGGGGGCAGCTCGGACGGCCGCGCTCTTCAGGACGGGCAGGCCATTGCCACGAAGCACCTCGCGGAGCAGCTCGGCCTCCAGGCAGGCGACGCGGTGCGGCTGTCGTTCGTCAAGCCCATCGACCCGCTGCTGCCGCGCATCGTCTTCACCAACGGCACGCTGACCGGCGCGGACCCCAGCCTCGTCGTGCCCGGCGCCCCCGGCGTCCCTCCGGTCCCGGTGCCTGCCGTGCCGGGCGCGCCGCCGCTGGAGCAGCTCCACACCATCCCCGTCGAGAAGTCCGCCACGCGCCTCACCGTGGTGCTGGCGTGGGACGCTGCGCTTGCCCCCGTGCTGCCGCCGACCATCGTCCTCGCCGCGCACCTCACGGCCCCTGACGGCGGCACCTACGACGCCGTGGGCCGCCCCTCCGGCGCAGACCCGGTTCCGCTGCTGCTCAACGTCACCACGGCGCCCGACCGCACCCTGCCCGTCGGCAACTGGACGCTGCGGGTGTCGGCGAGCGCGGGCGCGAACCTGCGCTACGTCGGCGCCGGCATCGTGCTCTACCCCGTCTACGACCTGGCGCTGCTGCAGGAGCGCGCGCAGGCATTGCAAGGCCAGGTGGCGCGCTTCAAGGACCGCCTCGGCGGCCTCTCCGACTTCGCCGCGCGCGAGACCGCCGACCTCCAGGTGGTGCAGGTCACCGACGGCGGCCGCGGCGACCTCTTCGACTTCCGCGACGCCCTGTTCCTCCGCCTTGGGCAGGCGCAGCAGCTCTTCGGCCGCGCGGGGCAGGTCAACCTCGTCAAGTTCAGCAATCCCGGCCCCGTGCACGGCGGCGAGGCGGGCACCGACGCCGCGATGCCGCTGCTCAACGCGACGCTGGCGCGCGTCAAGGGCGAGTACCCGGACATCGCCTCGGTGCAGAACCTGGAGGCGACCCCGACCAAGCAGGAGTTCCTCGACGTTGCGGACGCCAAGGGCCAGACGCTCACGGGGCTGCTGGTGTTCGCCGGCAGCCTGAGCATCATCACCGGCCTGCTGCTCATCCTCAACATCTTCACGATGCTGGCGGAGGAGCGCCGCAGCGAGCTGGGCATGAGCCGCGCCGTGGGCATGACGCGCGGCGACCTGGTGCGGCTGTTCCTGTTCGAGGGCTCGCTCTACGCCGTGGTGGCGGCCCTGCTGGGGGCTTTGCTCGGCCTCGCCCTCGCCTACCTGATGATTGGCGTGATGAACACCATCATCGCGCACCTCGCCACCGACCTGAGCTTCCCGCCCATCGAGTACAGCCCCAGCCTCGCTGCCGTGCTGCTCGCCTTCTCCGCCGGCTCGTTGCTGACCTTCGGCACCATCCTCGCCGCGAGCCGCCGCGCCAGCCGCCTCAACGTCGTGCGCGCCATCCGCCGCATCGAGGAGCCCGAGGCGCGCGGCAACCTGCGCACCGCCCTCCTGGGCGCGGTGCCTCTGGCGGGTGTCGGCCTCGCCCTGACCATCCTCGGGGTCTTGCCGCGGCGGTTCCTCTTCGACCTCGCCGCCGACTACCGCTTCACCCTCGTCGTCGTGGGCCCGCTGCTCGTCGCGCTCGGCCTCGGCGTGGCGCTGCGCCCCGTCCTGCCGCGCCGCCGCCTCTACCCGTGGCTCGCGGCGCTGCTGGCGCTCTACTACGCGGTGACCTACTTCACCATCACCAGCTACGACAACCGGCAGGAGGCCAACGTCCTCGGCCCCGTCCGCGGCGTCCTGCTGACGCTGTGCGCCGTCGTGCTGGTGGTCCACTTCGAGCGCGGCATCCGCCTGCTGGGCCGCCTGCTGGCCCGCGTCCCGCGCCTGCGGCCGCTCGCCATCCCCGCCGTGAGCTACCCGCTGCACCGCAAGTTCCGCACCGGCATGACGCTCGCGATGTTCTCGGTCGTGCTGCTCTCGATTGGCTTCTTCAGCATCTTCGGCGCCCTGTTTGCGACCGACCCGACGCGGCAGACCGGCGGCTTCGACATCGAGGCGCGCACCACGCTGACCGTGCCGGACCTGGGCCCCTACGACCAGGGCACGCTGCCGCCGGGCCTCATCGCGGCGCGGCTGGAGCTGCCCGAGTTCCGCACCGAGGACCGCAATTTCCTCACGGTGTCGGGCGAGCAGACGGGGACGTTCCGCGACTACCGCCACGTCGTCTACGGCTACGACGCGGAGTTCGCGCGGGCGCAGCGCTTCCGCCTCCTGGAGCGCATCCCCGAGTACGCCACCGACGAGGCCGCGTACGAGGGCGTCCTGTCCCACCCCGCCCAGGTCATCGTGAGCTACCTCTACAGCACCAACGCCGAGGGGCAGGCGCTCGTCCACAAGGCCGGCGAGACGCTCCAGATGCACTTCGGCAACGAGACGCTGGAGTTCACCATCGCCGGCATCCAGGAGCAGTACCACTTCCCCGGCGTCTTCCTGCCCAAGGAGCGCGTCGACGGCCTGTTCCCCGCCACGGCGCGCGTCTACCTGTTCAAGGTCGGCCCCGGCGTCGACCCGGTCGAGGCGGCGCGGCAACTGGAGCGCACCTACCGCCAGGTGGGCATGGCCGCCAAGCCCAGCCTCGCCGAGGTGCTGGAGGAGCAGGCGAGCTTCCGCCAGGTGCTCGGCGCGATGAAGCTCTTCCTCGGCCTCGGCCTCCTCGTCGGCGTGCTGTCGCTCGGCATCATCACCAGCCGCAGCGTCCTGGAGCGGCGGCAGGAGATCGGGATGCTGCGCGCCCTCGGCTACACGGGCGGCCAGGTGCGGGGCATCTTCTTCATCGAGGTGACGTTCACCATCCTGCTCGGCGCCCTCGTCGGCATCGCGTGCGCCATCCTCGTCACCTACGGGCTCTGGTTCGCCATCATCCGGCAGCTCAACTACCCCTACGTCGTGCCGTGGGGGGAGATTGGCGTCCTGGTGCTCGTGAGCTATCTGGTCGCCATGCTCGCCACCGCCGCGCCCATCGGCCGCAGCGCCAAGGTCGCCCCCGCCGAGGCGCTCCGGTACCTGGAGTAGAGGACCGCTCCAAAACAGCCAAGACGGGCCCCCAGGATGCGCCGCCCATGCGTGCCCTGCCCCTCCTGGCCATCCTCCTGCTCCTCTCCGGCTGCGCCGGCAGCTTCGGCGGCCTCGGCGACGGCCAGGCGGACATCCCGCAGGTGGACGCGCCCGGCTCGCACGGCCTCCCCGCCGGCTCCGCCTCCGGGCATGGCGCGCCGCAGGTCAGCAAGGGCCAGGTCGCGGTCAAGCAGGACGGCACCCGCTGGCGGGCCACCCAGGTGGTCGAGGTCCGCAACGGCTTCGGCGGCGCCGACCGGGCCGCGCTCAGCCTCGCCTCCTTCAACGGCGCCATCGAGGTCACGGGCACCGGCGCCGAAGGCTACCGCGGCACCGTGACGCTGTCCGGCAGCGGCCCCACCGAGCAGGCGGCGCGCGAGGCGCTGGCGACCCTTGAGCTGCGCACCCCCGACAGCCTCGGCGGCGACACGCTGGTGTTCGGCCTGCACGTCATCGGCACCGGCGTCCTGCCCGCCCAGTCCAGCCGCGGCGGCTCCATCACCCTCGAGACCCCGCGCGGGCCGCACTACAACCTCGGCGCCGACACCAGCAACGGTGCCATCCGCATCACTGCCCTCACCGGCGAGCGCGTCGTGGCCGACACCAGCAACGGCGACGTCACGCTCAACGACCTCGTGGCCAAGAGCGCCGTCGTGGACACCAGCAACGGCGGCATCAAGGCGCGCGGCCTGTCGGTCGAGGAGGCCGCCTTCGACACCAGCAACGGCCCCATCGACGTCGACGCCACGGCGGACACCGTCACCTTCGACACCAGCAACGGCCCCATCGAGGCCACCCTGCGCCCCGCCGCCACCGGCCACTACACCCTCGACAGCAGCAACGGCCAGGTCACCCTCAAGCTGCCCGGCGACGGCGCGCACGGCTACGATGCCACCGCCAGCACCAGCAACGGCAAGGCGACCGTCGCGCTCCCGGGCGGCGAGCCGGTGGGCGACCAGGACCCCAACGAGGCCCACGTCCGCACCGCCGGCTTCTCTGGGAAGTCCATCCGCACCACCATCGTCGCCGACAGCAGCAACAGCGACGTCCGGGTCACGGCGTCGTGAACCACTTCCTCCCAAACCTTGGAGACGGATTGACGGAATCTTTCCCTGCGTGGCCTAGCCCACCACCAAACCGCGGATTTCGCGGATGACGCGGATTTTGGTTCACCGTTGGACCGTCTCGAATCCGCGTCATCCGCGAAATCCGCGGTCAGGGAGGCCGTCAGGTTCCGTGGAATCCGTGGTTTAGGGGGCCGCGCCGGGCGGCACCCGCTCGAGCGTCAGCAGGAACAGGCCGAGCCATTCGCTGCGCTCCAGCGCCACCATCGCAAGGCCATGCCGGACGGCCATCGCGGCCAGCTCCTCCGGGGAAGGGAACGCGCGCAGGCTCCGGCTTAGGTAGCGGTACGCGGACCACTGCCCGGTGGCCAGCCCGCCCAGCAGCGGCGCCACGCCGTGGAAGTGGAGGCGGAAGAGCGCCCGCCGCACCCGTCCCCTTGGATGGCAAATCTCCAGCACCACCAGCCGCCCCCCCGGCTTGAGGGCCCGCGCCGCGGCGGCCAGGAAGGCGTCGAGGTCCGGCAGGTTGCGCAGCAGGAAGCCGCTGGCCACGCCGTCCACCGACCCGTCGGCCACCGGCAGCGCCTGCGCGTCCCCCACCACGCGGCCGACGGCGGGCGGGACATGGCCCGCAACCAGCATCGCGCGGCTGGCGTCGACGGCCAGGACGCGGGCGCCCCCGGAGGCCGCGGCCAGCAGGCGGGAGAGGTCGCCGGTGCCCGAGCCAGCGTCCACGTAGGCGCCCCCCGGCCGAACGCCGACACGGGCCACGGCCCGCCGCTTCCAGCGCAGGTCCTGGCCGAGGCTCACGATGCGGTTGCCCAGGTCGTAGCGCCGCGCCAGCCGGTCGAAGAGGGGGCCGGAGCGCGACAGCGGCACGCCGCCGCGAGCCAGCGGGGCCGGATGAACGCGCCGGGCAACCCTCAAGCCATGCCGGCGGGTGCGGACGGCGTGGCCGAGGCGCCCACCATCAACCGGCCGCGGGGCACCCGCGACTTCGACCCGCAGCAGACGGCCGCCCGCCACCACGTCGCCGCCAGCATGCGCGCCGTGTTCCGCCGCTTCGCCTACCGCGAGGTGCAGACCCCGACGTTCGAGGAGCTGGCACTGTTCACCGCCAAGTCCGGCGAGGGGGTCGTCGGGGAGCTGTACGACTTCAAGGACAAGGGCGGCCGCGAGATGTGCCTGCGGCCCGAGCTGACCGCGCCCACGATGCGGCTCTACTTCCAGGAGCACTTCAACGACCCCAAGCCCATCAAGTGGTTCTACCACGGCAACTGCTTCCGCTACGACCGGCCGCAGGCGGGGCGCTACCGCGAGTTCTGGCAGTTCGGCTGCGAGCAGATTGGCGCCGACACGCCGCTTGCCTACGCGGAATTGCTGGCGCTCGCCGACGCCGTGATGGCCGAGGTGGGCCTGAAGGAGCGCGACTTCTATGTCGGCCACGTCAAGATTCTCGATTACCTTGTCACTGCGCTGGATTTGATTCCAGACGACCGCACCAAGGCAATGCGCTTCATCGACAAGCAGGATGACGCCGGGCTTATCCACTTCCTGCAGGATGCGCCGCTGGCGTCGGCCGTTCCAAAGAACGCTAGTGCCCGTGAACAGTGGCTGGAGATGTTGCGAAACGTGATGGCATGTCGTGACCTGCCTTCGGCGAAAGCGGCCCTACATGCTGCATCCCAGAGAGATGCATCAGGATGGAACGCAGTGGCGGATTGGGTCGATGGGCTTGAGCAGGTGTTTGCGCATCTGACCGCCTTCGGCGTCCGCAACGTCACGCTGAACCTCGGCATCGCGCGCGGCCTCGACTACTACACCGGCATCGTGTTCGAGATGCACTGCCCCATCCTGGGCGCCGAGAAGCAGATCCTCGGGGGCGGCGGCTACGACCTGTCGCGCGTCTTCGGCGGCTCTCCCACCCCGACCATGGGCTTCGGCCTCGGCTTCGACCGCACCATCGTCGCGCTGGAGAGGCAGGCGGAGCTGGCGGGCCAGGCCGTCGCGTTCCCCAAGGACCCCGGCCCCGCGCTCTACGCCGCCGCCCTGTCGGAGGCCGCGACGAAGCGCCTGCTTCCCATCGTGAGCCAGCTTCGCGCCCGCGGCGTCGAGGTCGAGCTGGACCTCCTGGGCCGCAAGCCCGGCGCCGTGGCCAAGCACGCCGACGCGGTGGGCGCCCGCCGCCTCGCCATCGTGGGCGACCGCGACCTCGAGGCCGGCGCCGTGCAGGTGAAGGAGCTGGCCACCGGCAACTCGGAGCTGGTGCGGCTGGACGACCTGGCCTCCCGGCCCTGGTGACGCCCAGCCTCGCTCCCCGTGACGTCCCTGCCCGCCGAGCTTGGTAGCGGAAGCCGGCGGGCAGGGCGTGAGCGGCTTACTCCAGCTTCTCGCGGCCCTGCAGGGCGTCGGCGGGGGTCTGCCCGTGGCGGCCGCGGCCGTGCGTGCGCCCCTTGCGGCCGTCGTGCACCTCGCCGCGCCAGGAGCCCGTCGGAACCTCGCGGGTCTCGATGAACTCCTTGAAGCGCCGCAGGTCGCCCTGGACGCGCGCCTTCACGACGCCCAGCGCACTGCCGGCGGACTCGACGAAGGTCTCCGGCGCGTAGGTGATGGCGAGCTTGATGCGGCACTGCTCTGGCTCCAGCGGCTCGAAGACGACGGCGCCGTTGTTGAGCGCGCCCGAGGTGCTCTTCCACGACACGATGCGGTCGGGCTCCTGCTCCACGATCTCGGCGTCCCACTCCTTGCGCTGGCCGGCGATGGTGGCCACCCAGTGCAGGTG
>JBHELM010000138.1:0-5236 GCA_046352715.1 Thermoplasmatota archaeon
ACTCCAGGCTGTGCCGCAGGGTGCCGTTGCGCAGGTTCTTGGTGACCTGGAGCGGGTAGTGCGCCGCCGTGGCCGCGGGGAGGCTGATGCGCTCCACACTCGCGGCGGTGATGCGGACGGGGGCGACGGCCATGCGGTCGAAGGGGGCGCCCACCGGCACGCCGGGGACACTGGGCACCGCGGTGAAGTCGATGGCCGGCCGGGTGGCGATGTCATGCACCACGCCGAGGTCCGAGACCACCTGCCCCCAGACGGTGTAGTTGCCGTCGAGGTGGCTCGTCGCGAAGTCCATGACGAACAGTTCCGGCCCGCCGGAGTTCGGGTCCACGTCGCGGGCGGTCCCGACGGCGCCGGCTGAGAAGTGGAAGGTGGCATTTGCCTCCAGCGGGACGCGGCGGGCGTCGTCGGTCGCGGCCCCGGCGGCGTCGGCGACCTGGATGACGTGCCCTGGCACGGTGCGGCCGAAGGAGCGCCCGACGTAGTAGCCCTCCCGCGCGTAGGCCTCCATCAGCGCCACGGTCTTGGGCGCCGCCTCGGGGTAGAGCATCACCAGGAGGGGCCCCGCCTCGGTCTCGAAGCGGATGGCCGGGCGCTCCACGGTCGCGGCCAGGCCGGGCGCCTGGGTGGGGACCGGGCCGGGAACAGCCGTCTCCGGCTCCAAGCACCCCGCCAGGAGAGAGGCGAGCAGGAGGAGGGCAATCCGGGGCACACGCCGTGCAGGGACGGAAACGGATTAGGCTTGGCGACGCGCCGGCTTTGCCCCTAAACTCGCCCCCCGACCAACCAAACCACGGATTCCACGGAGAACACGGATTCAGGTCTCATCCGTGCAATCCGTGAAATCCGTGGTTTAGGGGCAAAGCCCGACGCGCCCGGGCCGCGCAGGCCGCGGAAAGCGCGGAGAAGGCGGTTGCGTGGGCGCCGTGCCTTCCGCGGTTCGCCGGAAGGGGAGCCCCTGGCCAGCAATCACCACCCTTATGTCCCCCGGCCCACTCGAAGGGTGCGGGTGCACCGATGAAGGTCTTCGAGTCTGAACTGCGTGGCAAGACGGTCATGAGCAACGACGGCGCCTACCTCGGCATCCTGCGCAACATCAGCGCCAACATCGAGACCGGCGACCTCACCATGATCCACGTGGAGCCCGGCGAGGAGGTCGACGCCGGCGCCTATGCCCAGGACGCGCAGGGCCGCATCACCTTCCCCTTCCAGAACATCAAGTCGGTGCGCGACGTCATCATGGTCATGCCGTAGGTCGAACGGCTTCCGCTTCGCTCCAGCCGTTCGCCCTCGGGCAACCTGCGGGGGGCTTCGCCCCCCTGCACCCCCCAGGAAGGGGCGGTCGCACCGCCGAACGGCCGCGCTCACCGCGCGGCCAGGGCTCTTCCCCTCCGCACGCCTCGCTCCGCTCGGCGTTTTCCGGGGGCTCGCTTCGCTCGCGCGACCGCCCAGGCCGACTCCGACAACCACCATCCGGCATGGGTGCCCGTGCCGCTGGAGCCCGTCCTCGTGGTCGGCCCCGGCGCCCTCGGCGTCCTCATCGCGGCCCGGCTGCACGCCGCGGGGACCCCCGTGGCCCTCGCCTGCCGCACGCCCGAGGCGGCGCGCCACCTGGCCGAGGCTGGCCTCGAGGCGACGGACGAGCGCGGCGGCTGCCTGCGTGCCCACATCCCCGTCGTCGCGGACCCCGCCGAGGTGGCGGGGGAGGCGCACGCCCTCGTCCTGGCCACCAAGTGCGCGGACGCCGCCCCCGCCCTGCGCCACTGGCTCCCTGCCGTCCGGCCCGGCGCCCCCGTGGTCGCGCTGCAGAACGGCGTCCTCGGCGACACGCTCGCCCCCATCGCCGGGGCCCGCCACGTGGAGTGCACCGCCAGCCTCCCCGCGACCCTGCTGGGCCCAGGCATGAGCGCCCAGACCGGCCCGGGCCACATCATCCTCGGCGCCTGGCCCCGCGGCGCGCCCACCCCAGCCGTCCGCAGCGCCGCCGCCCTGCTCGCCCCGGCCGCGCACGCGACGGCGAGCCGGAACATGCTGGGCGTCAAGTGGAGCAAGCTGCTCATCAACAGCTGCATCTCCACGCTCGGCGTCGCCGCCGGGACCGAACTCTCCACCCTCCTGCGCACCCGCCGCGCCCGCGCCGCCTTCCTCGCCGTCGCCGCCGAGGGCCACCGCGCCGGCCGCGCCGCAGGCGTCCGCTTCGAGCCCGTCGCCGGCTTCCGGCCCTGGATGGTCGCGCAGCCGCTGCCGGGCCGCCACGCCCTGCTGCGGGCCATCGGGCGGCGGCAGGGGCACCACAAGTCGAGCAGCCTGCAAAGCTTGGAGCGTGGCCAGCGCACTGAAGTGGACTACCTCAACGGCCACATCGTCGCCACGGCGCGGGCGCACGGCGTGGAGACCCCTGTGAACTCTGCGTTGGTGGACTTGGTGCACCGGATTGAGGAAGGCAAGCTTCAGCCAGGGTTGGAGAACTTGACCGCCCTTCCTCTCTGACCGCGAAGCCCGCGAAACATCGGGAAAACGGTTCCACATGTTTCGCGCCGTTCGCGGTCAGGAGGGCCTCCGCCACTTCCGCGTCCTCCGCGGCTCGTGGGGAAGAATGCTTTCGCCGTATTCACTCAGCAGAGGCGAATCCTTCATCTCGCAACCGGCCTTGGAACCGCCGTGCACGTGGTCCACCCCCTCCTCAAGCCGGGGACGGTGGAGTTCCGCGGCTACCAGGCGAACCTGGCCCGCATCGCGCAGAAGGAGGACACGCTCGTCGTGCTGCCGACGGGGATGGGCAAGACCATCGTCGCCCTGCTGGCCGTCGCCGACGCCCTCCAGGCTGGCGCCCGGCGGGTCCTGCTGCTCGCCCCGACGCGCCCCCTCGTCGAGCAGCACCAGGCGTTCTTCTCCGCCGCCCTCGCCGAGCCCTGGGAGTCCCGCGTGCACGGCCTCACCGGCACGCAGTCGCCCGAGAAGCGCGAGGCCGCCTACAAGGGCGAGGGGCTGGTCTGCGCCACGCCGCAGGTGGTCCAGAACGACCTGGTGGGCGGCCGCCTCGACCTCGGCAGCTTCGACTGGGTGGTGTTCGACGAGGCCCACCGCGCCGTCGGCGACTACCCCTACGCCTTCATCGGGCAGGAGCTGCAGCGCCGCCACCCGCGGGGCCGCCGCCTGGGCCTCACCGCCAGCCCCGGCCACGACGTGCGGAAAATCGACGAGGTGCGCCAGAACCTTGGGCTGCGGCACGTGGAGATCCGCACCCCCGCCGACGCCGACGTCGCGCCCTACGTGCAGACCGTCCAGATGGAGTGGGAGGCGCTGCCGCTGCCGCCCGAGATGGCGCGGGTCAGCGCGAAGCTGCACGAGGCCCTCGCAGAGCGGGTGCGGACGCTCAAGGGGCTCGGCGTCCTCAAGACCATCGGCAGCAAGCCCAACCGCCGCGAGCTGCTGGAGCTGGCTGGCATCCTCCAGAGCAAGCTCAGCCAGTCCCCCAACCCGGACCCCAGCCTGTTCCAGGCGTTGAGCCTCCAGGCGCAGGCGATGAAGCTCCAGCACGCCATCGAGCAGGTGGAGACCCAGGGCTCCGCGGCCTTCCTCGAGTACGTCGAGGGGCTCCGCGGCGAGGCGCAGGGCCCCAAGGCGACGAAGGCGAGCCGCGCCGTCGCCGACGACCCACGGGTCAACGAGGCGTACCACATCGCCCGCTTCGACACCTCGGAGACCCCCAAGCTGGCGCGCACCGGCGTCCTCGTCCGCGAACACATCGCGGCTTCCCCCGGCGCGCGCTGCATCGTCTTCACCCACTACCGCTCCACCTGCGAGGTCGTCGTGCAACGCCTCTCGACACTGCCGGGCGTCCGCCCCGTCCTCTTCGTCGGACAGGGCAAGCGCGGCGGGCAGGAGGGGATGAGCCAGAAGGAGCAGAAGGAGACGCTGGAGCGCTTCAGGGCGGGCGAGCACAACGTCCTCGTCGCCACCAGTGTCGCCGAGGAGGGCCTCGACATCCCCGAGACCGACCTCGTCGTCTTCTTCGAGCCCATCCCGAGCGAAATCCGGGCCATCCAGCGCCGCGGCCGCACCGGGCGCCAGCGCGAGGGCCGCGTCGTGGTGCTGATGACAAAGGGGACGCAGGACGAGGCGGCCCACTGGTCCGCCCGCCGCAAGGAGCAGGAGATGGTGCGCGAACTCCATTCCCTGCGCGGCACCCTGGCCCGCGTCCCCGTCACGCCGCTTACGCCCCCGCCGCCCCTGCCCACCGGCCAGAAGAACCTGGAGCAGGCGGCTCCCGGCCAAGGACCAGCCATCGCTCCGTCGCCTTCCGCACGCGGCCCCGGCCCCAAGGTCCTCTTCGACCACCGCGAGCAGTCCGGCGCCGTCGTGCGCCACCTGCACGAGCTGGGCTGCGCCCTGGAGCCGCGCCAGCTCGACGTCGCCGACTTCATCCTGAGCGACCGCATCGCCGTGGAGCGCAAGACCTGCGCCGACTTCGTCGAGAGCCTCGTCGACGGCCGCCTCTTCGAGCAGCTGCGCCAGCTCAAGGCCTACCCGCGCCCCTTCCTCGTCCTGGAGGGCGAGTCGCTGCACGGCCACCGCAACCTGTCGCCGGAGGCCATCCTGGGCGCCCTCGCCTCCGTCGTGGTCGACTACGGCATCCCCGTCCTGCAGACCCGCGACGGCCTGGAGACGGCGCGGTTCCTGCACGCCGCCGCCAAGCGGGAGCAGGAGCGCGAGGGCCGCAAGCTCGCCGTCCGCCCCGGCAAGCCGGCCAGCGACGAGGACCTTCGCCTCTTCCTGGTGGCCGGCCTCCCCGGCGTCAGCGAGGTGCTCGCGCAGCGCCTGCTCGACCGCTTCGGCAGCGCCCACCGCGTCTTCGCCGCCTCCGCCGCCGAGCTGGCCGAGGTGGAGGGCATCGGCGGCGCCAAGGCGAGCGAGATCCGCCGCGTCCTGGAGCTGGAGGGCCGCCGCCTACGCGCTGCGGCCTCTCCTGGCGGGCGCACCGAAAGCGCTTAAGGGCCCCCCCTCGTCGCGCGGCCCGTCGAGGGGCGCTTCGCCCCTGAGGCTGTCCCATGGCGTCGCGCATCCAGAACATCACCACCGGGTTGGACATGCTGGTCGAGGACACCAGCGTCCCCCGCAACATCCGCCGCGCCGCCGAGCAGATCAAGGCCCTCCTCACCAACCAAGGCGAGCCCCTGGACGTCCGCAAGGCCAAGGCCATCGGCACCCTGGACGACATGGCCAACGACCCCAACAT
>JBHELM010000139.1:0-9305 GCA_046352715.1 Thermoplasmatota archaeon
CCCCCGCACACGACGACCGCGGCCCGGGCTTCGCGGCCGCCGTCCTGGCGCTCCGCAAGGAGTGGGAGACCGGCGCGAGGTGGGAGGGCGTGCGCCGCGACCACAGCGCCCACGACGTGGTGCGCCTGCGCGGCAGCCTGCACTTCGACTACCCGCTCGCGCGCCACGGCGCCGGCCGGCTGTGGCGCCTGCTGAACGAGGAGCCCTACGTGCCCGCGCTGGGGGCGGTCACGGGCAACCAGGCCATCCAGATGGCGAAGGCCGGCCTCAAGGCCATCTACCTCTCCGGCTGGCAGGTCGCGGCGGACAACAACCTCGCCGAGCACATGTACCCCGACCAGAGCCTCTACCCCGCCAACTCGGTGCCCAGCGCGGTGCGCCGCATCAACAACGCGCTGCGCCGCGCCGACCAGATCGAGTGGAGCGAGGGGGGCCTGCAGCGCGACTGGTTCGTCCCCATCGTCGCCGACGCCGAGGCCGGCTTCGGGGGCCCGCTCAACGCCTTCGAGCTGATGAAGTCCATGATCGAGGCGGGCGCGGCGGGAGTGCATTGGGAGGACCAGCTCGCGTCGGAGAAGAAGTGCGGCCACCTCGGCGGCAAGGTCCTGGTGCCCACCAACCACCACGTCCGCACCCTGAAGGCGGCGCGGCTGGCGGCGGACGTCATGGGCGTGCCCACGGTCATCGTGGCGCGCACCGACGCGCGGGCCGCGACGCTACTGACGTCGGACATCGACCCCAACGACCACGCGCACATCACCGGCGAGCGCACCAGCGAGGGCTACCTGCGCGTCAAGCCCGGCATGGAGCACGCCATCGCGCGCAGCCTCCTCTACGCGCCCCACGCCGACGTGCTGTGGTGCGAGACCTCGACGCCCGACCTCGACGAGGCGCGCCAGTTCGCCGAGGCCATCCAGGCCAAGCACCCGGGGAAACTTCTGGCCTACAACTGCTCGCCGTCGTTCAACTGGAAGAAGCACCTCGACGACCCGTCCATCGCGCGCTTCCAGCAGGACCTGGGGGACATGGGCTACCGCTTCCAGTTCGTCACCCTGGCCGGCTTCCATGCCATCAACAAGGCGATGTTCGAGCTGGCGCACGGCTACGCCCGGCGCGGCATGTCCGCCTACGTCGAGCTGCAGGAGAGCGAGTTCGGGCTGGAGCAGCACGGCTACACCGCGACGCGCCACCAGCGCGAGGTGGGCACCGGCTACTTCGACGAGGTCTACAAGACCATCAGCGGCGGCGCGCACAGCACCGCGGCCCTGGAGGGCTCGACGGAGCTGGCGCAGTTCAAGGCGGCCGCCAAGCCGCTGGCGGAGCCGCTGCGCGACTGAGGGGCCACCCCGCGAATCACAAAGCGCACAACGCCCTGCACGGCAACTCCCGCACAGCCACGCGCAAAACCGGCAGATGGGAAACGGAGGGATAACCCCGCATCCTGGAGGCTCCGGACATGTTTGGCTGGCGCCCGCCTCGAAATAGGCCCGCCAGGGATGTCCTGCCCATGGACAGCGAGTTCGTCTGGGGAGCGGTGTGCGGCGACTGCGGGGCGCGGATCTTCCGCGCCGACGTCCCCGTGGGGCGCACCCTGGAGCAGTGGCTGAGCGCGCACAAGGAGATGGAGTGCCTCGCCCAGGTGGGGCCCCGCCTGCGCCCGTGGCGCGCGCAGAACCCCGCCATCAACAACGCCTGACCGCCTGACCACGCAAGGGGGGAAGGGGAAAGAGGTGGCAAGCCAGCGCTAGATCTTGCCGTGGGCCGCGCCGTTGGCGGTGGCCTTCACCTGGGCCACCAGGCCGGTCGCGGTGCCCTGCAGGCTACCCGCTGCGGTCGCGGCGCCGTTAGCCGTGGCGGCCACCTGGCCGGCGGCGTGGCCCGCGAGGCCCGCCGCGCCGTGCACGGTGGCGCCGACGTTGGCGGTGGCGTCAGCGGCGGCGTCCAGGCCGCCGTGGGCGGCGCCCGCGACGTCGGCGTCGACCGAGGCGTCGGCATCGACGTCGAGGCCCACCATCAGGTTGACGAACCAGTGGCAGAGGCCGGCGAGCAGGTCGCCGCAGCCCGCGTCGCAGCCGGAGACGCCCGAGCCGCTGCCCGGGCCGCCGTTGCCGCCCGAGCCGTCGTTGCCCTGCTGCGTGGACGTGCTGTCCGTGTGGTTGCAGGCGCAGGTGCCGTCGAGCCCCAGGGCGAGGCTGACGTCGGCATCGACGTCGGCCTTCACGTCCGCGGCGGCCTTGGCGGTCACGTTGGCAGCAACCTTCGCCTTGGCCTCGAGGTCGGCCTTCGCGCTCAGGGCGAGGTCGGCGCTGGCGTTGGCGTGGACGTTGGCGGCCGCAGCCAGGTCCGCCGTCGCCTGGACGTCCGCGTCCACGTCGGCGGTGGCCGTGGCCTGGGCCGCCACGGGGGCGGGAGCGGTCGCCTGGACGGTCGTGGTGGCCTGCGCCGCCACGCCGCCGGCGGCCCCGAGGGGCTGGGCGGCGGCCAAGGGGGACAAGAGGAGGAGCAGGCCGGTGGCCAGCAGGAAGAAGGGGGTCTTGCGTGTCGGGGTCATGGAGACACCTAGGGCTGGCTCGCGTCCCGCGGGAATAAGGCCAGGCGATGGCGGTGGAATACGTCCCCGATGCGCGATGGTTCGCCGACGGTCCGCAGGGGCCCGCCGCGAGGGGCGAACATGTGCACCTCCAGGCCGTCCCCGCTGCGGCCCCGACCCCAGCGGATTTGGGGGTTTCGCCCTGGACTCCGACCCTTGTCCCTTGGCCCCTAAATGGCCGGCCGCCCAGACATGTCGCCATGAAGGGTCTCGCCGCCGCGCTGCTGCTCTCTGCCGCCCTGCTCTGTGTCCCTGCGGCCCTCGCCGCCACAGGCCTGGACAGCGTGGGCGCCGCCGTGGGGGACGCGGCGGGCGTGCAGCTCCCGCAGGCCCCTCAGGTCGCCGTCCCCGCGCCACCCCACGTCGAGGTGCCCCAGGTGCATGTCCCTTCCGTGGACGTCGCCGTGGACGCCAAGGTCGGCCTCCAGGTCGGCCCGGGAGGCGCAGCGTCCCCCGACAGTTCGCCGCCGACGATGGGCACCCTCTCGTCCCAGGCCACCTTCGCCGACAAGGCCGCCGCCGTGGCCGGCGAGGCCGCCGGCGCGGGCGCCCTGACGGTCCTCGTGGTCGCCGCCGGCTCGGGCCTCGACGGCGTGCGGGCCCTCCTCGCGCGCCCCAGCGCCCGCCTCCAGCAGGCCGGCCGCTTCCTGCTCCGCCTCCTGCCCTTCGTGCCGCTGTTCAGCCGCATCCAGGGCAGCAAGGTCCTCGACAACCCGGTGCGCGCCCACGTCCACCAGGTCGTCGTGCAGGACCCCGGCCTCTCGGTGGAGGAGGTGCGCAGCCGCGCCGGCATCGCCTGGGGCACTGCGGTGCACCACCTGCGCCGCCTCGAGGACACGGGGCTGCTGGTCTCCGTCACGCAGAACGCGCGCCGCCGCTACTTCGCCGCCAACACGCCCGCCTCCAGCCGCCGCACCCACGTCGCGGCCCTCACGCAGCCGACCGCGCGCCGCGTGGCGGAGCTGGTGCGCCGCCGCCCCGGCCTCGACCAGACCAGCCTCTGCGAAGAGCTCGGCCTGCGCAACCCCGCCGCCTCCAAGCACCTGCAGCAGCTCGCCGCGCACGGCCTCGTCCTCGCGCAGCGGGACGGCCGCCGCTGCCTCTACCACCCGACCGAGGCGCTGCACGCCGCGTTCGGCATCCTGGAGGGCATGGCGGTCCCGCCCGCCGTCCGCGCGACGCCCCGCCCCGCGGTCGTCCCAGCGTGATGTGCCGGCAACTGCCCCCACGCCACCATCCGCCGAGAACGCAGAGGACGCCGAGACGGGGTCTCTGCGAGCTCGGCGTCCTTTGCGGAGGGTCGGGGAGCGCCTTGGCTGGCTATCGCCCAACCTTCGCTCCCAGGTCCGTGGCCGCGCAAGTCGCCGGCGGAGACATCGGTCTGCTGCTGGCTTCGCGGCGACCGATGGCCGCCTGAAGCTCAGGCGCAGGATTGGAACCGCAAAAAAAAAAACAGGGGAGAGGAAGGAAAAAGAGAGGAGAGGCTGGCTCAGATCATCCCTAGGAGCAGCAGCACCAGGAGGATGACCAACAGGGCGCCCAGGATGCCGCTCGGGCCGTAGCCCCAGCCGCGGCTGTACGGCCACGACGGGATGGCGCCCAGCAGCAGCAGGACGAGCACGACTAGCAGGATGACACCGAGCAGAGCCATAGGTCTCAACCTCCTCATGGCACGTGGCGTCCTTCACCATTTCTTGACAGGGACATGTTCGGCGCAGCAACGCGCGACCGTCACATGTTCGCCCCGCTGTTGCCTTCTTGCCAGCGCGCCCCTTGCCAGGGCACCGGACCCCGTTCCGGCGGTGTGCACATGAAGACCCCTACCCTAGCGCCCGTGTACCTTGACAACGAGCCGGTGAGCCTGATGGGCGACCCCCGCCCGCAGGTGTCGAAGGTGATTGCGGCCACCGGCAAGAAGCCCGAGAAGTTCGACGTCATGCTCCTCCACTCCGAGACCGACACGGAGGGCAAGCGCCTGGGGCTCACGGAGGTCATCGACCGCACCGAGGAGCCGACCAAGGCCATCTACCTCACCTGCGTCGAGAAGGAGGGCGGGGAGGGCGACCTGGGCGCCGAGGGCGCAGAGGGCGGCATCTCCGGCAAGTCCGGCAGCGGCTTCGGCTCCGGCAGCGGCTCCAGTGGCTCCACGATGGGGAGCGCCAACTCCTCCGGCCAGGCCTTCAACAAGGGCGGCTCGGGCAACCTCTCGGGCGGCTCCAGCGGCGGCAGCTACGGCAGCGGCTCAGGTGGCTCGTCGTCCGGCTCCGGCTCCAAGGGGAGCAGCGGCTCCAGCGGCTCCGGCTCCTACGGCGGCGGCACCTCGGGCGGCTCGGGCTCCTCCGAGAAGGGCGCCGGCAGCTACGGCGGCACCTCAGGCCAGACCGGCTCCGGCAAGTCCGGCAACAACCAGGGCCAGGGCGGCAGCGGGTCCATCGGCAAGGGCCAGGGCACCCAGGGCGGCTCCGGGCAGGGCAACCAGGGCTTCGGCTCCGGCTCGTCCCGCACCGGCAACCAGGGCACCTCGACCCAGAACCAGGGCTCCTTCGGCCAGGGCAGCGGCCTGCAGCAGTCCGGCAAGACCGGCGGCCAGAACGTCTCCGGCGGCGTCGGCACCTCGAGCCAGACCAACCAGGGCAAGACCCAGAACCTCGGCGCCAAGTCCGGCAAGACCGGCTCCGAGGGCGAGGGCGCCGATTGGCCCGTGCAGGGCAACTCCGGCAAGGGCGGCAAGAGCGGCACCTCCGAAGAGGACGTCGAGTAGCCGCGCCGCGACATCTCGTTGTGTTTTCCTCCCCCTCTTCCTCCCTTTCCCCCCTGTCACTTTCCCGCGGACGTGTCCCCATGCTCGACGTCGAAAAGGCCCTCAAGGAACTGCGCACGACCTCCATGGCCGAGATCGAGCGCGCCACCGCCCTGACGTGGGGCGGCCGCGCCGTCGCGAGCTTCCGCCTCTGCTCCGAGTCGACCGACTGGGAGTCGCGCTTCCGCCACTTCTGCGAGGGCGAGAACTACCGCCAGGAGGCCCTCGAGCACGCCGCCATGGGCGAGGACTGGAAGGGCCTGCTGCCGCAGATTGAGGCGGAGGTCAACGAGGCCCGCGCCGCCGCCGAGACGGCGATGCAGTTTGCCAAGCCACGGACCAGGACCGCCGACTAGCTCCTCCCAAACCACGGATTGCACGGAGCCGTTCCCATCGCACATCGGATGGGGCCTCCAGGCCTGACGGCCCACCCTAGTCCCGTCCGTGGAATCCGTGGTGCAGGAGAGCGCCGCCACGGTCATGTAGCGCATCCCTGTCGCCGCCCCCATGAGCACCCCCGTCCCGATTCCCATGGCCGGCCCCGGCGCCCCGCAGCAGGGCGGCCCGGTGGACCCGCGCGCTGCGGAGCGCCTGAAGCGGCGCCTGCGCATCATCAACAACATGAAGCGCATCCGCCACAAGCTCATCGTCGCCTCCGGCAAGGGCGGCGTCGGGAAGTCCACGGTGGCGACGAACCTCGCGGCGGCGCTGGCGGCGGCGGGCCACAAGGTGGGCATCCTGGACATGGACCTCACCGGCCCCAACGTTCCCCTGATGCTGGGCATCAAGGCCGGCGAGCTGAAGGAGACCGCGGAGGGGCTGGTGCCGCAGCAGGTGACCGAGAACCTCTCCTGCGTCTCGATGCAGTTCCTGCTGCAGGACCCCGACCAGGCGGTCATCTGGCGCGGCCCGATCAAGATGCAGATCATCGGCCAGTTCCTCGGCGACGTGGTGTGGGGCGACCTTGACTACCTCGTCATCGACCTGCCGCCCGGCACCTCGGACGAGCCGCTGTCGGTGGCGCAGAACATCCCGGACGCCGACGGCGTCATCCTGGTCACGACGCCGCAGGAGGTCGCGGTGGGGGACGTCCGCAAGTCGGCGCAGTTCGTGCAGAAGCTGGAGCTGCCCGTGCTCGGCGTCATCGAGAACATGAGCGGCCTGACGCTGCGGGGCCGCACGGCGCCCGGCGCGGAGGTCCACCTCGACACCGGCCACGAGACGCTGGCGGCGCGCGCGGACGCCAACGGCGAGTTCGCGCTCACCGTCGACGTCTTCAAGCGCGGCGGCGGCCAGGCGATGGCGGAGAAGCTGGGCGTGCCGTTCCTCGGCTCCGTCCCGCTGGACCTCGCGGTGATGCACGGCGGCGACGAGGGGCGGCCCTTCGCGCTGCGCGAGCAGGAGAGCGCGGCTGGGCAGGCGTTCAAGCAGATTGTGGCCAAGCTGACCGCCAGCCACGCCTAGACCTCATTTCGCAACCTTCGGCGCCGCCCCGACCAAACCACGGATTCCACGGATTGCACGGAGGAGTTTCCTTCGATGGCTTGCAGCGAACCGCGGATTTCGCGGATGTGGGGCGGAGGGGCGCCGCCGTTGCCTCCAGGCCCGCCGTTGCCGGGCTTGCCGTTGGTTGCCGTGGCGGACCCGCCGTCGCCGCCCCGCCCGAATTTGCCTTGGCCGCCAGCACCGCCAGTCGCCTTCGATTCGCTGTGCGACGAGCTGCCGCCATTGCCGCCCCAGCCTCCCGCCCCGGCGTGGGCGTCCTTGCAGGAGCCATGGTCGCCGTTGCCGCCGTCCTGGCCGCGCCCGCCGTCCCCACCGGTGCCGCCGGTGCCGATGGCATCCCCGCCGTGGCCCCCTTGAAGCAGCCCGGTCCCACCGTCTTGGCCGCTTGCAACCACGGCTCCGGCATCGTCGCCGTTTCCGCCTTCGTGGCCATTGACACCATGGGAGACGGTGCCAGAACAGAAGACCGGGCAACTGAAATTGAGTCCGCAATCGACGCCGCTACCGTCCTGCGCTCGGTCAACTCCAGGCGCATACGAATGGCCCGGATTGCCGTTGGTTCCTTGGCCCGGTCCTCGCTGGCCGTTGGGGCCAACGATGGGGTAGCCGGTGGCGTTGCTTGCAATGTCGTCGGGAGTGACACAGTCCAGCCCCTGCCGGTAGAGGCATAGGTTCCCAACAGCGCCCAGCAGGCACCCCACGAGGTCGGAGTCCTCGTTGGCGTAGGCCAGTCCACCGTCGCCACCCTTGCCGCCGCGCACGAAACCGTCCACGAGCCCAGGCAGGGCCGTGGCAGAACTGAGAGGTTCGCCGTCGAGGTAGGCAAGGCTGTCGCCGCCTCTGCCACTCACCGCGGTAGAGTTCAGGCCGGTGCCGGCGCCAAAGGCGAAGCTCAGTCCTCCCGCGCCGCCGTTGCCCAGAACGAGACTGCCGGGATTCACGTCGAGGACCGCCGTGGCCGGGACTTCAAACGTCATGGCGCCAGCATCGCCTCCCTGGCCTCCCCAGGCGCCGCTGGGGCTGGATTGGACGTAGTTGCAAACGTTGGCGCCGCAGGGCTGGCTGGGGTCGCCGAGGGGGCAGACGTTGTTGACGAGGCGGAGGACTGCGTCAGCGGCTTGCAAGAAGGCATCCACGACGGGCTGGGTGCAATCCAATTCCGGGCAGGGCGGGGGAGGCACACATCCCTCAGGGTCTTCGCAGTGCAGCCAGGGCGCAAGGCACTGCAACGTGGTGCAGGGCAGCGGCGGCACGGGCTTGCAGACCCCGGGCACTTCCTTCACGCCGACGAGGCTGCACTTGTCGGGAACCGGACCACAGGCCACTGGCACCAACTCCATGCCGGGCAGCTCGCAGACCTCCACGCTCGGCACGTCATCCAACCCGGGCAGGTCGTCCGGGTCAGGGTGCGTATCAATGGGGTCGCACACCACCGCAGGCGGGTGGCCTTCCATGATGCGGCCGCACACGTAGCCCTGCGGGTCCTGCAAAATGTCCTGGACGGTCATCAGGTAGGAGCAGACCTGAAGGGTGCTGGGCTCGGCGTACGTGGCATCCTTCGGCGCTTGGTAGTCCAAGACCTTGTTCACCACCTCGCGGCCGGGGTTCTGCGGGTGCCCGATGATGGACTGACAGAAGGTGTAGACCTGCGTTAGCTGCTTGAGGGTGATGACCTGCATCTGCGGGCTGTCGGGGGACGCGAAGGCGGGGCCGCCGTCGCCACCGCTGCCGGTGCAAATCAAGCCGCCCGACGAAACGGAGAGCGTAGCTGGGGCGGTGTCGTTGGGCAGGAGCCTGATGATGAGGTCACCGCCGTTGGTTCCGTCGCCACCTTGGGCCACTGGCCCGATGGCCAGGGCGCCATCGAGGCCGCGCCCGGTGCACAGGGTTCCTGCCACGCTGAGGCTGGTGGCCAGGATGCACAGCATCGGGGCATCGCCCTGCTGCGCATCCAAGAGGAGCAAGGAGCCGAGGATTTGCACGGAGTCGGCGCGAATCGTGGTCGAACGGTTCAGCGCCAGTGTCTCGTTTGCAGCCACCGTGAACGCAGCGGCCGTGATGAAGTCGGCATTGTCGCACGTGTCAAGGGCCGCAGGCAGGCTGGCGGAAACAGGTGTCTGCGTCATGGCCGCAGCCATGACTACGAGCGCCAACGTGGCGAAGGCTCGGGGGGTCGAACTATTTTTCATGGTGTCACCGAAGATTCATTGAATGGGTGTCCCGGCGCGGAGCCAGAAGGTTTGTTGGCACTCGTGCGCCGGGACGGGGAAGAAGGGGGGACCGGAGTTCCATGGTTCTCCTCGCCGTTGCTGGCTCCGGTTCCGGGGTTGGTGCAAGGCGAGGAGAGGGAGCGCCGGACGCGGGCGGGCACAAGGGGCAGGACACGAAGCGCCACGAATCACATTGTGT
>JBHELM010000140.1:0-5196 GCA_046352715.1 Thermoplasmatota archaeon
GGCTACAAGGTGGTGGAGATTCCCTCCGGCCCCGACGGCCTCGTCGACCTCAACGCGCTCAAGGCGGCCCTGGGACCGAAGACCGCCGCGTTCATGCTCACCAACCCCAACACGCTCGGCATCTTCGAGAAGAACATCCAGCAGGTGCAGAAGCTGGTCCATGACGTCGGCGGCCTGCTCTACTACGACGGCGCGAACCTCAACGCCATCACCGGCCAGGTGCGCCCCGGCGACATGGGGTTCGACATCGTCCACATCAACCTGCACAAGACCTTCGCCGTGCCGCACGGCGGCGGCGGCCCTGGGGCGGGCCCCATCGGCGTGAAGCGCCGCCTGGAGCCGTTCCTCCCGGTCCCCCGCATCGTGAAGCGCAGCGACGGGCGCTTCGACGCCGAGGGCATGGAGCGCCACCCGCACAGCGTCGGGAAGATCAAGGCCAGCTACGGCCAGAGCGCCGCCTTGGTGCGCGCCTACACCTACATGTGCATGCTTGGCGGCCCCGGCATCACGCGCGCGGCCGAGATTGCGGTGCTGAACGCCAACTACGTCAAGGCGGCGCTGAAGGGCGTCCTCGACTTCCCGCAGCCCGGCATCGCGATGCACGAGTTCGTCGCCTCCGCGAGCGGCCTGAAGAAGCGCACCGGCATCACCGCCGGCGACATCGGCAAGCGGCTGCTCGACTACGGCATCCACGCCCCGACCGTCTACTTCCCGCTGCTGGTGCCGGAGGCGCTGATGTTCGAGCCCACCGAGTCGGCGAGCAAAGAGGAGCTGGACCGCTTCATCGCCGCGGTCAAGGCCATCGCCGCCGAGGACCCCGCCGTCGTCCACGCGGCACCGCACACCACGCCCGTCAAGCGCCTGGATGAGGCGACGGCGGCGCGCAAGCTCGTCCTGCGCTGGCACACCCTGGACCGCCTGGAGCGTTGACCCCCTGCCCAAGCTCCTCGTCGGCCTCCTCGTCAACCCGGTCGCGGGCCTCGGCGGCCCCGGGGCCTACAAGGGGTCGGACGGCAACTGGAGGGACGCGCTGGAGCACGGCTACGTCCCGACCGCGCCGGAGCGGGCCAAGCAGTTCGTGGCGCGCGTCGGCGACGCCGTCGAGTGGGTGACGGTGCCCGGCGTGATGGGAGCCGACTGGGTCAAGGGCGCCCGCCTCGTCCTGGAGGACGCGCCGCTGCAGTTGGGCGCAACCAGCCGCGACGACACGGTGCGCGCGGCGCAGGCGTTGCGCGACGCCAAGGTGGACCTCCTCTGCTTCCTGGGCGGCGACGGCACCGCGACCGACGTGGCGCGCGCGGTGGGCGACAAGCAGCCCTGCCTCGGCGTCCCCGCAGGCGTCAAGATCACGAGCGCCGTCTACACCCACGACGTCGCGGAGGCGGCGTGGCTGGTAGCCCACCTGCGCCCCGGCTTCGAGACCATCCTGCGCGACGTCACCGACCTGGACGAGGTGGCGTACCGCACCGGCCACGTCGAGATTGAGCTCAAGGGCAACCTGCGCGTCCCGCTCAGCCCCGCCCTCCAGCAGGGCAAGGTCGCCACTAGCACGGAGACGCCGCTGGAGCCCCTCGTGGAGCAGGTGCTGCAGGAGTGGGACGCCGACGCATTGAGCTTCGTGGGCGCCGGCTCCGTCTGCCTCGCCGTGAAGGACCAGTTCTGGGGCAAGCCAACGCTGCTCGGCGTCGACGCCATCCAGGGCAGCCGCATCGTCGCCAACGACCTCGACGACCGCCGCATCGCGGAGATGGTGGACGCCCAGCTCGCCAAGGGCGGCAAGGTGCGCGTCGTCCTCTCCACCATCGGCGGCCAGGGGATGCTGCTGGGCCGCGGCACGCAGATGCTCCGCCCCGACGTCCTGCGCAAGGTGGGCTGGGAGAACCTGCGCGTCATCGCCCCGCCGGAGAAACTCCTTGGCCTCAAGGGCCTCCACATCGACACCGGCGACGCCGACTTCGACGCCGCCGCCCCCAAGCACATCCGCGTCGTCACGGGCTGGAACGAGACCCGCATGGTGCGCCTGCTCAGCGGCACGCGCACGCCGCCGGAGAACGGCGAGGCGGCAACTTCATCCCCCACGGCCCCATCGGCTTAGTCTGCGCCCCAGCAAGCATCTATGCCATTCCGTCGGGGTTCCAGAAAGCCCCGAAGGAGGGGGGAAGAAAAAGGGGAGAAGGAGGCACGGTCAACAGGCGGGCAGGGTGCCGAAGCGGTAGGTGTGGACCGCTCCGGTGGGCTGGTGCATCAGCGTCACGATGACGTTGCTGGTGGCGCCGGTGGTGCAGAAGCGCAACTCGTTGCCGACCGCGAGGCTCGACGAGCCCGAACTGACCGTGGCGTAAGTGCCTGCCGAGAGGCTGGTGGCTGGGGCGGCGTTGAGGCCGAACTTGCCTGCGGCGGACATCTTGATGCGCATCGAGCTCCAGGCGTGGCCGGCAGGGGCGTAGCTGACCACGAACTTGTTGGCGACCTCGTCGTCCTGGATGCCGGCGAACATGGTGTCCTGTCCGGTCGCCTCGAAGAAGTCGGCGCCGCTCTTGCCGGCCGCGCGCCACGCCTTGCCGAAGTCCTCCAGGCTGCCCTGGCGGGCGCTAGACGACGAGCCGGCCTGGATGGTGGGCCAGATGTCGCTGAGGGCGTAGTCGATGCCCGCGTCGCGCCCCTCCGTGCCAGCGCCTTCGGTCGAGCCGTCGGTGAGGTCCCACAGGCTGGCCGCGACGCGCAGCTCCACCTCGTTGCCGAGGTCGGGGGCGGGCGAGCAGCCGCCGCAGGTGGTGGGCTCCAGGTCGATGTAGCTCCCGCCAGGCCAGCGGAAGACGGACGAGTGGGTCGCCTTGAGGGCGATGAAGGTCGCCCAGCCCTCCTTCCAGCCACAGTACAGGTTGGTGGAGGTCTGCATGTAGTAGGCGCCGAAGTAGTCGCACTCCATCGAGGCGCGTGTGTCCTCGCCGCTGACCGGCCAGATTTCGTTCGGCCACCAACTGGTGGTGCGGCTCGGGTTGTAGGCGTACCACATCGCGTAGTGGCCGTACTCGTGGCTCAGGCCGGAGGGCAGGATCTGGCTGCTGCCAACGTGGATTTCGCCGCCGGTGGCCGAGATCTTGTAGTGCAGCTTGTCGGCGCCGTGCGTGCCGCCGCTGGTCTCGTCGGGGTCGTAGTAGCCGTCGGTGGGGAAGCGCGCCACGGCCTTGCCCATGTTGGCGCCGACCTTGGGCGACGAGGTGGCGCCGGTGACGCTGCGCGACTCGGCACGGTTCATGAACAGATCCCAGGCGTTGGCCATGGCCGACCAGACGACGAGCGCCTTGCGGTTGGTGACGTCGATGCTGCTCAGGGCGCCGGATGGGGCCTGCTTCCAGATGAGCTTGAAGCCGTACGGGTCGCTGGATGGGCAGCTTCCGGCGCTCACCATCTTGCAGTTCCACTGCGTCCCGCTCTGCATCCGGTAGACGTTGCTGGAGGCGTCGATGACCTTGGACGGGGCGCCCGAGTAGTCGAGCACGACGTGGAAGAACGGGTCGATGCCGCCCGCGTCGTCGACGTTGCGCACGCGCAGCGCAAAGGCGCCGGCCATGTCGGCGACGATGCTGCCGACCCAGTCCGTCGCGTAGTCCGGGTGGCTGCTCGGCAGGTTGCTGTCGTCGTCCCAGACCTCGACCAGGCAGTAGGAGCACATCCCGCCCCACGCGCCGCTGGCCGGGTCCTGGAACACAATGGCGCCGTAGATGATGGTGTCCTGGGAGTCGCTCCAGGTCGGCGCGTAGCCGGAGCCCCACATCGCGGTCGGGCCGGGCGCGGTCGAGAGGCCGGAGGAGGGGACGGGCACGATGGGCAGGACGGCGGGCAGGGTCTGCAGCAGGTCGCCGCCGCGCGAGCCGGGCGGGGGCAGGTCGGCGTCGCCGTAGGTGGGGAAGACGTCGGTCGGCTGCGGGTCCGGCGCCGGCAGGCAGCAGGTGTCGAGGAGCGGCTCGACCGACTTGTCCACGACGCGGTTGCCGCCGTCGCCGACCCTGTGCGCGCTCACCAGGTAGTGGAACGCGATGCCGTAGTCCGGCGCGTGATCCTCCTCGACGTCGACGCGCAGCTCGCCCTGGTCGCCGGCCAGCGGGTCGATGGCGAACGACACGGTGGTGGACGCGCCGGGGGAGAGGGTGACGATGCGGCTCCACGACTCGCCCAGCGGCGCCGTCAGCGAGCCGTCGTCGGAGGTCAGTGTGATGGTGGTGCCGGTCAGGTCCAGGGCGGAGGTGACGGTGACGTCGACGGTCCAGCCGGAGGTCATGCCGTCGCCGCCGGGGACCACGTCGACGTGGACCGGGAAGTCGCTGTCGGCGTGCGGACGCAGGGCAGGAGAGGGCGAGGTCGCGGGGGTCGCCGGGATGGCGGGGAGCGCCACCACGAGGGCAAGGGCCAGGGCGGCGATGGCGGCGCCGCGGCTCGGGGGGATGGGTCGCATGGTCAGCTTCCGCGCCCCGCCGTGCGGCGCGGGCGCAGCCAGGAACTCCAGCGTGGCTAGAAGGACTGTCTCCTGCGATGTTTGGAAACTGGCGGGCAGCTTGCCACAACCCCTGCGTGAGGACGGTTGATGTGCGAATCCCCATTTTCCCAGACGCAGGGTCAGCCAAAGCAGGGATTTCGGGGGATTCTCTGGCGACCTCGCGGGGCATCCTCGAAATCCCCGGAATCCCTGCTGGGAGTCGCAACGCCTATCCCGCGCCAGGAGGTCGGCGCGGCATGGACACCGAGACCGCCTCCGCCACCCCGCGCAGCCCCGTCAGCGTGCAGGTCACGATGCGTGGCCACGCCCTCGTCCAGGACAAGCCCGCCGCCTCCGGGGGCGCCGACGGGGGCCCGATGGCGAGCGAGCTGCTGCTGGCCGGGCTGCTCGCCTGCCAGCACTCCACCTTCGTCAAGGTCGCCGCCAAGCGCCGCATCACTGCCACCATTGAGCGCCTCGACGGCGAGATGGACTTCAAGGACAGCGACATCAGCGCCCTGCGCGTCCGCTTCACGCTCGCGACCGACGCCAGCGACGAGCAACTGGCGACGGTGCTGCGGCTGACCGACAAGGCGTGCACCATCAGCCAGGCGCTCAAGGTGCCAGTCGAGAACTCCTTCGTCCGCGCCTGAGCGGTGCGCGCTCAGAGGACGATGTCGATGTCCAGGCGCTCGGCCCCCTACGGCCGTCCTGAGGGC
>JBHELM010000141.1:0-3028 GCA_046352715.1 Thermoplasmatota archaeon
CGTCCACCTCGCACTTGACGGCCGCGATGACGTTGCAGCCCAAGAGTTGCCCGCGCAGGGCGGTGCGCTTGTCGCCCAGCATCGTGACTGGCTCGAAGCCGTGCTCCCGCAGGATGCGCTCCGCGACGTCGAGCTTGTGGACGTGCTGCGCCGTGGTGGTGACGCCGATGCGGGGGCCCTTCATCTGCTTCGCCGCCGCCGCCACGACCTCCTCGATGGGGTGGACCGAGTGGGCGGGGACGTAGTAGACCTGCACCCCGAAGTCCGTCTTGACGCTGGGCATCGGGCTGTGGCCGAAGTGGATCATGACCTTGATGCCCAGTTTCGCCATCTCGTCGTCGCACAGGTCGCAGGCGCCGTAGCACGGGTCCGCGGAGAGGACGGGGAGGGCGCCGGTCTCGCGCTGCACGACCTCGCCGATGGCGGTGGCGTAGTCGCGCAGCCCGTCGGGGAACTGCAGGCCGATGGCCGCCAGGCCCGGGTGCTCCTGCTTGATGCGGGGGAGCAGCTCCTCGAAGTTGAGGTGGTAGCCGAACAGTTCCATGGACAGCCGCTTCGACTCCCACCTGCTATTTGGCCTTGGTGCCAGAGGCCGGCCCGCCCAGGAGGGGCGCGCAGGCCGCCCTTCGCATCCGGCACGGTCCCAACATTATTCAACGGCTTGGGCAATGCCGGGCGGATGCGATTCAGCGTCGTCCTGTCGCCACGCCAGGAGGGAGGCTTCAGCGCGGAATGCGTCGAAGTCCCCGGCGCCTCCGCTGCGGGAAAGGATGCCGACGCCGCGCTGTGCAACGTCGCCGACGCCATCGCCCGCATCGTGGAGGCCCGGCGCGGCCAGGCCCAGCGCAGCCCCGGCCGGCTGGAGACCATCGAGGTGGAGGTCGAGAGCCCGCCACGCCTGGGGCCGGTTCTGGAGCATCCTCTCCCAGCTGGCAGGTCCACGCTGGCAGCCCCCGCCATCCTGCCGACGTTCCGCACGCGCTGGTGGAGATAGCGCAACGCGGTCTTCTTGCATGGAGCCCGAGTTGGCTGGCGTGGGCTTCGGCACCTGCCAATCCACAGAGTTCGCAGATTCACAGGTTCGGGCCCGTCCGCCCATCCGTAGAGAAGCAGGCCCGCCTGAATCAGCGAAATGCAGATGGTCGGTGTGGGGCTGAAGCCAGGAAAACAGGCCCTTTCCATCGCGTTTGGCACGACACACATTGGGCCTCATGGCCTGCACGCCGCCGGAGCAGACGCTATGCCGTGGCCCAATGAAAGGACCGATGGCCCGTGCGCTACGTCGTCCCCTCGGCCAGCCCCTCGCGCCACCCCGTGATCCGCAAGTGGGCGATGATGGGGAGGAACAGGTCGCCCATGCGCGACCCCTTGGGGCTCAGGCGGTACTCGACGCGGACGGGGACCTCGGGGAAGACGGTGCGCGTCACGATGCCCTGCGCCTCCAGCTCCTTCAGGCGCTGGCTCAGGGTGCGGCTGCCGATGCCGGGGAGCTGCTCCTTCAGCTCGTTGAAGCGGCGCGGCTCCTTCATCCGCAGCAGGAAGCAGATCTCGATGCTCCACTTCTGCAGCAGGGGGTTGAGCGCCTCGACGCTGCGGCGCACCTCGCGGTCCAGGTCGCCGTAGCCGGTGAGCCAGGTGACGACCTGGTCCATCGCCTTGCGGTGGCCCTCCGCCAGCTCGTCCAGGAAGGCGTCCAGCTCGCCGATCATGCGCTCGTTGAGCTCGGACTGCTCCTGGGGGGTGCGCGCCTTGGCCTTGCCCAGCGGCGGGGAAGCCTTGGTGTCCGGCTGGATACCTGCCTTCATGCTCTCAACCGGGGAGGTTATACACTTCCGGCGTTTATGTTGATTCCGTCCTGAAAGTTGTGCAATGCTTTGCACCAACTTCCAAAAGGACACTGGTGGATGCACTTGGACCCTCACACGCTCATCGAGACCCAGCCCCAGGGAAGCGACCCCTTCCCCTTCCACCGCGACAACTGGCTGAGCAAGACGCTCGTCGTCGTCTTCGTCGTCCTCCCGCTGCTGGCCTTCGGCTTCGGCGTCTACTCCTTCTGGGGGCGCGAGGTCGGCTGGCTCCAGCTCGGCCTCCTCCTCGGCATGTGGACCTTCACCGGCCTGGGCATCAGCCTCGGCTTCCACCGCATGCTCACCCACCGCGCCTTCACCGCCAACGCCCCCACCCGCTTCGTCCTGCTCACCGCCGCCACGATGGCGATGCAGGGCCCCGCCGCCGACTGGGCCGCGACCCACATCCGCCACCACGCCAAGGCCGACCGCGAGGGCGACCCGCACAGCCCCCTCGAGGGCTTCTGGCACGCCCACTTCGGCTGGCTCCTGCGCGACCGCTTCGTGCGCGACGGCCTCGCCCACGACAAGCTGATGGCCGACCCGGTCACCGCCTTCGTCAGCAAGACCTGGACCCTGTGGGCCACCCTCGGCCTGCTCATCCCGGGCGTCCTCGGCTGGGCCGTCAGCGGCACCCTCTGGGGCTTCCTCGACGGCATCCTGTGGGGCGGCCTCGTGCGCGTCTTCCTGGGCCACCACATCACCTGGAGCGTCAACTCCGTCGCCCACCTGTTCGGCACCCGCCCCTTCAGGACCACCGACGAGGCGCGCAACAACTGGTTCGTCGCCCTCTTCTCCTGGGGCGAGGGGTGGCACAACAACCACCACGCCTTCCCCCGCGCCGCCTACATCGGCATGAAGTGGTGGCAGCTCGACATCGGCAAGTACCTCATCAAGCTCCTCGCCGTCCTCGGCCAGATCAAGCAGGTCTGGAACCCCACGAAGGAGGAGAAGCTGGCCCGCAGCGCCCGCCGGGCGGCAAAGACCCAGCGGTCGGGCGCCTAGCGCCACCGCCAAACCGCGTCATCCGCGAAATCCGTGGTTTGGTTGGTGAAGCTTCGGCCCCCACGAAACCGCGGATGACGCGGATTGCGTGGATGCAACCGACTCCCGTGCCATCCGTGGTTCAGGCGGCCGGCTTCGCACCCTTTGCCTCGCCAAGCCGCTCAAACAGGTCAGCG
>JBHELM010000142.1:0-4305 GCA_046352715.1 Thermoplasmatota archaeon
AGGGCGTCAGGCGGACATCGAAGTTGCTGACGGTCGCACCGGCGGCAAGGTCGAGGTAGGTGCAGTCGTCGTTGACGTCACCGATCACGCCGAAGTCGACGTGCTCGTAGGTGCCGGCAACGGTCGCCGCACCGGTGACCGGGACATGGTCCGAGTCACCGAGCTTGATCTGGGAGCCGAAGGTGGCGCTCGTCTGGGCCTCGACCGCCGGGAAGGCGGCAAAGCACGTCAGGGCGACGACAGCGGCAGCCAGAAGCTTGCTGTGGTTGTTCATGTTGTTGTTCCTCCGAGTTGGGTCCAGGCCGCTCGCAGGGCCGGGTCATCACCGATGGCGACAGCCCGTGCCAGCACGGGCACGATGGCCCAGGCTTGGACTCGGGCGCTCGTTAGCCGGGGGCTCTATAAATATGCCACCGTTTAACCATCAAATAGTCACCCCTCAGAGGGCGGTTTATATGGGGCCGTGCGGCGAGGGAGAACGGCCCAGGTTGCAAAGGAAGCCAAGGTGGGTTCCGGGAGGGGGGCCGTCCGGCCATCGGCGGGGGTGGTTGGCTGCCGGCGGGACCGGGGGTTTGGTGGCGATTTGGGTGGGAGGCGAGAGGGTCAAAGAGAGATGAGAGGAGGCGCTGGCCGGGCTGAGTGGCGCGCAGGATGCCGGTGGAGGCTGCCGGGCGGGCGGGACGGTCGAGGATGGCCGTTAGGGAAGGTTCGGCGATGCCCTGGGCCTGCACACTGGGGGCTAGGGGAGAGGAGGCTGGAAATACGCATGAACGAACCTTCATGCGATGCACCGGACCACCTGCCCCCAAGGGACGAGACCGGCCTGGGTTCCCGGCACGAGGGGCGCCCCCCCGGCGACCAGGCCCCAGGCGCGCACCAGGCCGAGCACCGCGAACAGGACGACGACGCCGGCCACCGCGACGCCGAAGCCCGGCGCGTCCTCGGCCAGCGCCTCGACGCCGGCGCCGAGGGCCAGGGCGAAGAGCGGCACCCACAGCAGCGGCGAGGGCGCCAGCAGGGCCAGCAGGAGCAGCCACAGCCCGCGCGCCAGGAGGGGGGGAAGGGCCTCCCCGATGCGCAACTGCACCCGGCCGGGGAGGCGGGCGATGCGGAACTGCCGTGCCAGGAGGGCCAGTCCGGCGGTGCCCAGGAACAGGATCGCCCCGATGCCGCCGAACCAGCTCGCGGGGTTGTGCGCCGCCGCGACGCCGCTGCCCAGGTCCGGGACGGCGCTGAGGGCCAGCGCGGAGGCGCGGGAGAGGGCGAGGCAGGAGTCGGGGAGGGTGCCGGCGGAGACCAGCAGGTGCAGGGCGGCGGCGGTCACGGGGATGCCGAGCGCCTGCCCCACCGCGAGCCCGAGGTGGCGGGGGGCCGCATAGATGTGGCCCCGCACCAGCAGGAGGAGGGCCAGGGGGAGCGACCATAGGAGGGCACTCGGGTCGGCCAGGGCCGCCACCCACAGCGCCGCGGAGCCAGCCCAGTGCAGCCGGCTCGAGCCCGAGAGGAAGGCCGCCAGCGCGACCGTGAGGCCGGCCAGGGCGACCATGTCCGGCAGGGCCAGCCGGGCCATCGCCAGGAAGGCGGGGTCGAGGGCCACCAGGAGGGCCGCGAGGAGGCCCCAGCCGTCGGAGTGCAGGAGGCGCCGGCCCGCCGCGGCCGCGGCGCCCACCGTCGCGGCGGCGCACAGGGCGGAGAAGGCGCGGCCGCCGGCCAGGCCCAGGAGGCTCACCAGGCTGGGCTCGGTGGCCTCGGCCACCGTCGGCCCGGCCGGGGCGTGCCCGAGCCAGAACGCCACCGCGAAGACGCCGGCCGCCACCCCGCCCGCCAACGCCAGGAACAGGGGCCCGGGTGGCCCAGGCTGGACCCGTTCCTGGGCGATTTGGGACGTCGGGTCGACCTCACGCCGGAAATCCAAGGCCGGCGGCCCAAGGGGGGTTTGCGCTTCAAGGTTCCTTTCCACGGCCGGCGGGCGTGGGGGTTCCATCGGAAACGAAGGGCTGCCCGCACTCCTGTTTGGACGAAGGGTTCAAGTCCAAAATCCGTCCGCCTACTTAAGGGAAGGTCATAAAATGACGAAAAGTTTATCTGTCTATTCATTTCACGAAGAAGTGAGCAGGGCAGGCCCGCAAGGGTCCCCGCCCGGGACACGGTTTTCATGGTCGAGATCGCCAAGCCCAAAAAGAAGGAACAGCAGAAGGTCGAGGAGATCACGACCTGCCCCGAGTGCGGGTCCGACCACATCCAGTCGGACTACGAGCGCGGCGAGATGGTCTGCGAGACCTGCGGCCTCGTCCTGGACGACGCGTTCATCGACCAGGGCCCGGAGTGGCGTGCCTTCGACTCGGAGCAGCGCGAGAAGCGCGCCCGCGTCGGCGCGCCGATGACCTACACCATCCACGACAAGGGTCTCTCGACGATGATTGGGTGGAAGAACAAGGACTCCTACGGCAAGAGCATCCCCACCCGCAACCGCGCCCAGCTCTACCGCCTGCGCAAGTGGCAGCGCCGCATCCGCGTCAGCAACGCGACCGAGCGCAACCTCGCCTTCGCCCTGAGCGAGCTTGACCGCATGGCCAGCGGCATGGGCCTGCCCCGCAACGTGCGCGAGACCGCCGCGATGGTCTACCGCCGCGCCGTCACGAAGAACCTCATCCGCGGCCGCTCCATCGAAGGGGTCGCCGCCGCGGCCCTCTACGCCGCCTGCCGCCAGTGCGACGTCCCCCGCACGCTCGATGAGATCGCCGACGCGTCCCGCGTGTCGCGCAAGGAGATCGGCCGCACCTACCGCTTCATCGCACGGGAACTGAAGCTGAAGCTCATGCCGACGGCGCCGCAGGACTACATCCCGCGCTTCTGCTCCGAGCTGAAGCTGTCCGGCGACGTGCAGGCCAAGACCGTCGACATCCTGAAGCAGGCCGCCGACCGCGAGCTCACCTCCGGCCGCGGTCCCACGGGCGTCGCCGCCGCCGCCATCTACATCGCAAGCATCCTGTCGGGCGAGCGCCGCACCCAGCGCGAGGTCGCCGAGGTCGCGGGCGTGACCGAGGTCACCATCCGCAACCGCTACAAGGAGCTGGCCGAGAGACTCGACATCGACATCGTCCTCTGAGGCGCAGCGCCGCAACCCCCGGCAAACCCCCCGCGGCAGCCGGAAGGGACAGGGAGAGGGCCGCGCCCGGCCAAGGAAACCAGGACAATCCATGAACCCAACCACCGAGAAGACGAAGAAGCGCGACCGCAAGGTCGAGGAAATCACGACCTGCCCCGAGTGCGGGTCCGACCACATCCAGACCGACCACGGCCGCGGCGAGATGGTCTGCGAGACCTGCGGCCTCGTCCTGGACGACGCGTTCATCGACCAGGGCCCCGAGTGGCGCGCCTTCGACTCGGAGCAGCGCGAGAAGCGCGCCCGCACCGGCGCCCCGATGACGATGATGATCCACGACAAGGGTCTCTCCACCATGATTGGCTGGAAGAACAAGGACTCCTACGGCAAGAGCATCCCGACCCGCAACCGCGCCCAACTCTACCGCCTCAGGAAGTGGCAGCGCCGCATCCGTGTGTCCAACGCGACCGAGCGCAACCTCGCCTTCGCCCTGAGCGAGCTCGACCGCATGGCCAGCGGCATGGGTCTCCCGCGCAACGTCCGCGAGACTGCCGCGATGGTCTACCGCCGCGCCGTCACGAAGAACCTCATCCGCGGCCGCTCCATCGAGGGCGTCGTCGCCGCCTCGCTCTACGCGGCGTGCCGGCAATGCGACGTCCCCCGCACGCTCGACGAGATCGCCGACGCGTCCCGCGTGTCGCGCAAGGAGATCGGCCGCACCTACCGCTTCATCGCCCGCGAACTGAAGCTCAAGCTGCTGCCCACCTCGCCGCAGAACTACATCCCGCGCTTCTGCTCGGAGCTCAAGCTCAGCAGCGACTCGCAGCAGAGGACCATGGAGATCCTCAAGCAGGCCGCCGACCGCGAGCTCACCTCCGGCCGCGGCCCCACCGGCATCGCGGCGGCGGCCATCTACATCGCCTGCATCCTGTCGGGCGAGCGCCGCACCCAGCGCGAGGTCGCCGAGGTCGCGGGCGTGACCGAGGTCACCATCCGCAACCGCTACAAGGAGCTGGCCGAGAGGCTCGACATCGACATCGTCCTCTGAGCGCGAAGCGCGCAGGGAACACCGAGATTCGAGTCTCTCCACAGCAAGTCGCGCAGCGACGCGCGGACCCTACGGCCGGCCCTAAGTACGGCCGTAGGGGGCCGAGCGCCTGGACATCGACATCGTCCTCTGCGCGCGCACCGCTCAGGCG
>JBHELM010000143.1:0-3848 GCA_046352715.1 Thermoplasmatota archaeon
GCCCCCCCGCCCCCGCTTGCCGTCGGGCGGGTGCCCAAGGAGGCGAAACCGAACGGCGCGGCCGGCACCACAAGCCCCCCTCCCAAGGCGACGGACCCCATCTCCCGGCTGCGCGAGCGCCGGGCGGCGGCGCAGCTCGGCGGCGGGCCCGCGCGCATCCAGGCGCAGCACGACAAGGGCAAGTACACCGCCCGCGAGCGCGTCGACCTGCTGTGCGACCCCGGCACCTTCGTCGAGATCGACCCCTTCGTGCGCAGCCAGGCCACCACGTTCGGGATGGACAAGAACCGCTGCGACGGCGACGGCGTCGTCACCGGCTACGGCTACGTCGCGGGCCGTCTGGTCTACGTCTACAGCCAGGACTTCACCGTCCTCGGCGGCTCCCTCGGCGAGCAGACGGCGAGGAAGATCTGCAAGGTGCAGGACATGGCGCTGCGCAACGGCGCGCCCATCGTCGGCTTCAACGACTCCGGCGGCGCCCGCATCCAGGAGGGCGTCGCGTCGCTGGCAGGCTACGGTGACATCTTCTTCCGCAACGTGGCGGCAAGCGGCGTCATCCCCCAGGTCTCGGTCATCGTCGGCCCCTCCGCGGGCGGCGCGGTCTACAGCCCCGCCCTCACCGACTTCGTGGTGATGGTCGAGGACTCCTCCCACATGTTCGTCACCGGCCCCGACGTCGTCAAGACCGTCACCGGCGAGGAGGCGAGCCAGGAGGAGCTGGGCGGCGCCAGCGTCCACACCGTCAAGTCCGGCGTGGCCAGCTTCTCGGGCCTCGACGAGGACGACGCCATCCGCAAGATTCGCAGCCTGCTTGCCTACCTCCCCAGCAACAACCTGAGCGAGCTTCCCGTGGTCGCGCCCACGGACGACCGCTTCCGCATGGACGAGGCGCTCGACCACATCGTCCCGGACAACCCGAACAAGCCCTACGACATGCGCGACGTCGTCACCCGCGTCATGGACAAGGGCACCTGGGAGGAGATCCAGTCCAAGTGGGCCACCAACGTGGTCATCGGCATCGCCCGCCTCGACGGCTACCCCGTCGGCGTCGTCGCCAACCAGCCCGCGGTCCTCGCCGGGGCCTTGGACATCGAGGGCAGCATCAAGGCCGCGAAGTGGATTCGCTTCCTGGACGCCTTCAACTTCCCCATCGTGTCGTTCGTGGACACCCCCGGCTTCCTGCCCGGCCTCGGCCAGGAGCACGGCGGCATCATCCGCAACGGCGCCAAGCTGCTCTACGCCTACTGCGAGGCGACCGTCCCCAAGCTCGCGGTCATCACCCGCAAGTCCTACGGCGGCGCCTACATCGTGATGAGCAGCAAGCATGTCGGCACCGACGTCAACCTCGCCTGGCCCGCTGCGGAGATTGCGGTCATGGGCGCCGAGGGAGCGGTCAACATCCTCTACAAGCGCGACATGGCCAAGCTCGCGGAGGAGAACCCTGCCCAGGCCAAGGACCTCTCCGCCAAGTTCCAGGCCGAGTACCAGGAGAAGTTCGCCAACCCCTATGTCGCCGCCGAGCGTGGCTGGGTGGACGACGTCATTGAGCCCAGCGAGACCCGGCCCCGCCTCATTTCGGCACTGTGGCCGCTCATCAACAAGCGCGAGCAGCGGCCAAGCAAGAAGCATGGATTGACACCGCTGTAGGAGGGAAGCTTGGCCCGAATTCCCATCAATCAGCAGGTTCGCACGACCGCTCTGTCCATTTTGGAAAAAGAGCCTGAAGGACTGCGTTTTTCCGAATTGATGGACCGTGTTGGAGACCAGCTTCCAGAAGTGCAGAAGAACACCCTTGCAACCATGATTGTCGACCGGGTTGGCAAGGACCCTGCTGTAGACCGGTCCGTTCGTGGACATTATCGGCTCTCGAAGTACAAGGCCGCTGAAGGAAAGGTAGTTCCGCCCAAACTTCCCGCAATTTTGGACCCAGAGACAGGCAAGATTCGAGCAGTGCAAACGGGTAGCGAGACTCTTTTCTATGAGCCTTTCCGACTATGGCTGGAGAGCGATGTCCAGGATTGCACCAAAGCAATCGTAGTTGGCGGGAACCGGTTCGGTTCCAAATGGGGGACGCCGGATGTCGTTGGCGTTTGGAAGCCTGAACGGGATGATATCATCAAATTGCCTGAAGAAATTGTCAGCGCAGAAATCAAAACCGATACAACGGGTCTAATCACTGCTTTTGGGCAAGCCTGCGCCTACAAGTTGTTCAGTCACAGGACATACATCGTGGTCCCACGTTCATCCAGCAAAGTTGACCTTGAGCGGCTGGAGTCCTTATGCCAAATCACCGGAATTGGTCTGGTTATCTTTGATGTCAGCAATCCTGACCGACCTGCCTTTCAGATTCGAACAAGGCCAGTACGGCACGACCCAGACGTGTTCTACATGAATGAAGCAGCCAAGAATTTCAAGGAACTTTTCTAGAGTTTTCCATGATAAACGAGGTCGTCTCCAAGGAGCCCATCGCCATCATCGGCCTCGGCTGCGTCCTGCCCGACGCTCCCGACGTGGCGACGTTCTGGTCTAACCTGCTCGCCGGGAAGTCCTCCATCCGCGAGGTCTCCCACGAGCGGTGGGACCCCAAGCTGTTCTGGTCGCCCGACAAGTCCGCGCCCGACAAGACCTATGCCAAGATCGGCTCGTTCGTGGACAACGACGCGTTCAACCCGCTCGACTTCCGCATGCCGCCTGGCGTCGTGGTGCAGATCGACCCGAGCCAGCGCTGGGCGCTCTCGGCCACGCGGCAGGCGTTCAAGGACGCGGGCTACGCCACGGGCCTGAAGGGCGACGGCGGCAAGGAGTTCGACCGCACGCGCTGCGCGGTCATCCTCGGCAACGCCATGGGCGGCGAGCTGATGAAGATCCAGACCAAGCGGCTCTACTGGCCCCAGGTGGAGCAGGCGCTCCGGCAGGACCCTGCCTTCCAGCGCCTTGGGCCCGGCGAGCAGACGGCGATGCTGCACCGCGGCGAGCAGGGCCTCAAGGGGGACGCGCCGCCCATCACGGAGGACTCGATGCCTGGCACGCTCTCCAACGTGGCGGCGGGCCGCATCGCCAACCTCTTCGACCTCGCGGGCAAGAACTTCACCACCGACGCCGCGTGCGCCAGCAGCCTGGCCGCGCTCGACGCCTCGATGGACGCGCTGCGCAAGGGCGAGGTGGACTACGTGGTGTGGGGCGGCACCGACCGCAGCATGGACGTGACGCCCTACGTCGAGTTCAGCAAGATCGGCGCGCTCTCGCCCGACGGCAGCCGGCCGTTCGACGCGGGCGCCAACGGCTTCGTGATGGGCGAGGGCTGCGCCATCTTCCTCCTCAAGCGCCTGGGCGACGCCGAGCGCGACGGCGACAAGATCTACGCGGTCGTGCGCGGCATCGGCGCCAGCAGCGACGGCAAGGGCAAGGGCATCACCGCCCCCAACCCGGTGGGCCAGGTCAAGGCCGTCGTGCGCGCCTACAGGGATGCGGAGGTCGACCCCTACACCCTGGGCTACCTCGAGGCGCATGGCACCAGCACCCCGGTCAGCGACCCCGTCGAGCTGACCAGCGCCGAGGAGGCGTTCCGCTCCCTCAAGCCAGACGCCAACGCCCCGCCTGGCCTCATCCTCGTCGGCTCCGTCAAGTCGAACCTGGGCCACCTCAAGTCCGCCGCCGGCGCCGCCGGCGTGCTGAAGGCCGTCCTCGCGCTCAAGCACGGCGTGGTGCCGCCCAGCATCAACCTGCGCACCCTCAACCCCCGCATCGACTGGGCGCAGTCGCCCTTCAAGGTGCAGACGGAGAAAGCCGATTGGCCCCGCCCAGCCGCCCACCCGCGCCGCGCCGCCGTGAGCTCCTTCGGCTTCGGC
>JBHELM010000144.1:0-7020 GCA_046352715.1 Thermoplasmatota archaeon
AACCCCGGCCGTGGAACCGCGAACAACCCTCACAGGGAATCCAGGGGCGTGGAAAGCCCTCTCGCGGCCCGGCCCCTCACGGCGCCGGCTGCCACAGCTCGATGCGGTTCCCCTCGGGGTCCTCGACCCAGCCGAAGTCCCCGATGCCTTCCATGGTCTCGCGCGGCTTGACCTGCCGGATGCCCACGGCAGCCAGCTTGGCCAGGAGGCCGTCCAGGTCGTCGACGCGCAGGTTCAGCATGAAGGCCTGCGGCCCTCCGAAGTAGTCGGTGTCGCGCGCGAACGTGCAGAAGACCATGGGCCCGGCCTGGGTCATCGTGGCCCCGCCATTGACGAGCCCGAACTGCTCGTGGTACCAATCTCCCAAGGCCTTGGGGTCCCTGGACCGTAGGAAGATGCCTCCGACTCCCTGCACATGCATGTGGAGGCCAACCGGCGCGGGCTATTTCACGGCATGGCACCCTTGCTGCCACTGGCGCGTTCCACGGCCGCCAGAGCCTTCTGGATTGCACCCTCGCCACTCTACCCACCTGCCCACCCTCTTGCTCAAATACCCCCCCTTCGTCGCCCGCCAGGCAGCCATCCCTGGGGAACCGGGCTTGGCGGCGAATGTCGAGGAGTCACTACACATGGCAACCGGGATCGACCGCAAATCGAACCCTGTGCTCGTGGAGCTCATCGGCGCCCTCAAGAACGCTGGGCGCACGAACGAGGCTCCCCTGTGGCGAGACATCGCTTCCCGTCTGGAGAAGCCGTCGCGCAACTGGGCACAGGTCAACGTCAGCAAGCTGGACGACACCGTGGGCGACGGCGAGAACGCCGTCATCCCCGGGAAACTGCTCGGCGACGGCGAGGTCAGCAAGGCCTACACCGTCGTCGCCGTCAGCGCGAGCGCCTCCGCCAAGGCCAAGATCGCGGCCAAGGGCGGCAAGGTCCTGACCTTCCAGGAGGCCATCAAGGTCTTCCCCAAGGGCCAGAACTGCAGGATTGTCGGGTGAGCCTCATGTCCGGAGCGAAACACCCCGAATCTGGCCCCGTCTTCCCCGCCCCCAAGGGCGCCCTGGTCGTCATCGACGCCACCGGGCTCGTCCTCGGCCGCATGGCGACCCACGTCGCCAAGCGCGCCATCCTGGGCGACGAGGTCCACATCGTCAACGCCGAGAAGGCCATCATCGTCGGCTCGTCCCGCAAGGCCATCCAGGAGCACTACCTCCAGAAGCGCCACGTCGGCACGATGCGCAAGGGCCCGTTCTTCCCGCGCGAGCCCCACCTCATCGTCAAGCGCACCTGCCGCGGCATGATCAACTACCAGAGCAGCGCCGGCCGCGCCGCCTACAAGCGCATCAAGGCGCACATCGGCGTGCCCAAGGAGCTGGCCGGCCAGAAGGCCGAGTCGCTCCCCGCCGCGCAGCGCGACGCGCACAGCTATCTCACCATCTCCGAGCTGGCCAACTGGCTCGGCAGCCCCCGCGAGGTCGCATAACATGGCCAAGAAAGTCGTCAACACCAGCGGCAAGCGCAAGACCGCCGTGGCCCGCGCCGCCGCGGTGAAGGGCACGGGCAAGGTCCGCGTCAACCACGTCCCCATCGAGATCGTCGAGCCCAAGCTCGCTCGCCTCAAGATGGAGGAGCCCCTCCTGGTGGCCGGCAAGAAGGCCGAGAAGCTCGACATCACCGTGTCGGTGGCGGGCGGCGGCGTGTACGGCCAGGCGGACGCGGTCCGCACGGCCATCGCGCGCGCCATCCTCGACTACACCGAGGACGCCGAGCTGAAGGAGCAGTACCTCGCCTACGACCGCACCCTGCTGGTCAACGACACCCGCGTCAAGGAGAGCAAGAAGCCCCTTGGCCGCGGTGCCCGCAAGAAGCGCCAGAAGTCGTACAGGTGATCTCGTGATCATCCCGGTGCGCTGCTTCACCTGCGGCAAGGTCGTCGGCTCCGCCTACGACGAGTACAGGGCCGGCCTCGCGAAGGGCAAGAAGTCGAAGGACGCCCTCGACGCCACCGGCCTGACGCGCTTCTGCTGCCGGCGCATGATCATCTCCCACGTGGACCTGATCAAGGACGCGGCTCCATACGAATAGGCGAGCACAGCGAGCCGTTCGCAGGAACCGCGTCTTTGTGCGGGCCCGTCAGGGCCAGCACAGGGACGCGGCTCCGTACGAATAGGCGCTCGCCTCCCTCTTCCTTTCCTTCTTCTTTTCTGGTCCTGCCTTGGCCTGAGCGGGCACGCGTTGGGCGACCTGCGGTCCAGACCCGCCGGCTTTCGCTTTCGGAGTGGTTCGGTGGTCTCGGCGGATGAAGGCGTCAGAGAGCGTCCAGCACGGACTGCACCGTCTCCCTGACCTCGCCCACCTCCATGTAGGCCGCCCGTTTCCCGATGGGGTCGCCGGGGTCGCAGCCGATGGCGCAGACGAGGGGGCTCCCGCCGAGGCCCTCCAGCAGGTCGAGGGCGCCGCGCACCCCGACGGTGACCAGGAGGCGGGGGGCGATGCGGTGGTCGTGGACGCCGACGACGTTGCCCTCGTCCTTGGCGAGGCCGCGCTCGACGATGCCGGTGGTGATGCCGAAGGCGGCGTCGAGCCGCTTGGCGAGCTGGCGGGCGAGCTCCAGCTCCTCGGCGTCGCGGATGCGGGCGCCGGCGACGACGACGCGCTCCGCGGTCTCGAGGGTCGGGGGCGGCGGGGCCTGCAGGCCGAGGACCTCGATGGCGGCGAGGCGGCCGGCCTCGGCCTTGAGGTCGTGCACCTTGACGCTGGCGTAGGGGTCCTCCAGGGGGGCGCGGAAGAGGCCGCGCTGCACGGAGATGAACTGCGGGTACGCCTGCATCGCGGTGACGGCCTGGAAGCGGTGGAGGTGGCCGGACTCGTGCGTGACCACCGCCTTGCGCTGCGCGGTGTCGAGGTCGATGCGGTTGGCGCCGGTGACGAAGCCGACGCCGAGGCGGTTGGCGGCGTAGGCGGTGACGGCGTCGCCGCTGCGGCTCTGGAACACCAGCACCAGCTCGGGGCGGCGCTTGCGGACGACCTGCTCCAGCAGCTTGGCGGTGTGGTCGATGGGGGCGTAGTCGGGGGCCTTGACGCGGTAGACGGTGTCGATGGGGTAGCGCTTGAGCGCCTCGGTGGCGGCGTCGAGGCTCTCGCCGATGAGCAGCACCTCGACGCGGCAGCCCAGCTCGTCCGCCATGTAGCGGGCGCGGCCCACCAGGGCGAGCGTCTCGGGGTAGACGCCGGTGGGCATGGCGCGGCCGAGGACGAGGATGTTGCGCCAGTCGCTGCCCTTCACGTCCTCCAGGTGCGCCGCGGGGGCGGCCTCGTTGGGCGCGAAGGTGTCGTAGACGGTGGCGAAGCCGAGGTCGGCTGCGTCGTCGGCCATTCAGGCACCTCCGACCGAGGGAACCACGAATTGCACGAATGACACGAAACCCGCCTTCGTGCAATTCGTGAAATTCGTGGTTTCGACGGGAGGCATATCAAGCGCCTCCGTTGCGCCGATCGGGGATGAGCGCACGCGACCGCATGCGGCGCACGAGCGTGGCGCCGTCCACCTGCTCCAGCGTCTTGCTCTCCGACTGGATGGCCTCGATGCGGACCCGCTTGGTAAGCGCCTGCTGGATGGCGAACTGGTCGGCCTGCACGCGCAGGATGCCGCGCACGCGGTAGGCGTCGTGGATGCCCCACGCCGTCGGGTGGCTGGGCTTGAGGTCGCCGGCCAGGACGACGCAGGGCCGCGGGATGTGGAGCTGGTAGTCGCCGAACAGGGACTGGTAGGCGATGCGGAAGCCGCTGCCCTCGGGGCGGAGGACGTTGACGCCGACGACGCAGGGCAGCTCCAGGTGGCCTGCCACGGCGGCGAGGGCGCCCGTGAAGCCGGAGAACTCGCTGCTGGCGGGGCCGACGACGGCGTCGTAGGGGCCGGTCTGGCGGTAGACGTCGGCGATGGTGGCGGCGCGGGTGGAGGCGTCGGCGCCGTCGTGCAGCGCCCCCTCGATGAGGATGCCCTGGTCGAGCCCGTGCGCCACCGCCTCGCGCAGCACCTCCTCGCCGCCGCCGATGTCGACGTGGACGGCCACCAGGTCGGCGCCGAAGGGCTGGAGCTGGCGGGCGAGCGCGATGGCCTCCAGCGACTCCGGCGAGAGGACGCGGTCGAGCCCCTCGGTGTCGAGGGTGCCGGTGCTGCGGCGGAGGCGGAGCTTGCCGTGGAAGGCGCCCGTGACGGGGACGAGGACGCGGAGCTTGACCGGGGGTGGGCCTGGCATCTACGCACCCCCCAACTGAACCACGAATTTCACGAATTGCACGAACCGACCGTGGTGGTTTCGTGAAATTCGTGAAATTCGTGGTTCCAACGGAATCATTGCGCGCCCTCCGCAAGAAGCTCGCGGGCAATGATCATGCGCTGGATCTCGTTCGTCCCCTCGTAGATCTCCGTGATGACCTGGTCACGGAAGGCGCGGTCGATGCGGTAGCGCATCTTCAGGCCGTCCCCGCCGAAGATCTGGATGGCCCTCTCGCCGGCGCGGCCCGCCATCTCGGAGCAGTGGATCTTGACGGCGGCGGCGGCGCGGCTGACCTTCTCGCGCAGCGCCCGCGGCACCGCGTCGCCGTGCGCGATGCGCTCATAGTACTCGTTCGTCAGGGCCGCGGCGTGGTAGACGGCGTACTCGGCGAGGTGGATGTCGGTCGCCATGTCGGCGAGCATCCACTGGATGGACTGGTTCTTGCCCAGGCTGCGCCCGAAGCGCTCGCGGTGGTTGGCGCGCGCCACGCAGTCGTCCAGCAGCCGCTTGGTGGCGCCCAGGCAGGCGGCGCCGAGGCCGACGCGCCCTCCGTCGAGCGCCGTGAGCGCGACGATGAAGCCCTCGCCCACGTTGCCGAGGATGTTCTCCGCCGGCACGCGGCAGTTGTCGAAGACGAGTTCCGCCGTGTTGCTCTGCCGGATGCCCAGCTTGTCCTCGATGGTGCCGACGCTGAAGCCGGGCGTGCCCTTCTCGACGATGAACGCGGTGACGCCGCCGTGCGCGCCGAGCGTCGGGTCGGTGACGGCGAAGACGACGAGGGTGTCGGCGAAGTTGCCGTTGCTGCACCAGATCTTCGTGCCCGAGACGAGGTAGTCGCCGCCGTCCTTCTTCGCCACGGTCTTGATGCTCGCGGCGTCCGAGCCCGCGGTCGGCTCCGTCAGGGCGAAGGCGGCGATGTGGCGGCCCTCGGCGATGGGGTGGACGTAGCGCTCGCGCTGCTCGTCGTCGCCGAAGAGGTAGATGGGCATGAGCCCGATGCCGGTGTGCGCGCCGAAGATGGTGCAGAGGCTGGAGTCCACGGCGGCCAGCTCCTCCATCAGCAGGCAGTAGCCGGGCTCCCCCATGCCGGCGCCCCCCAGCTCGCGCGGGATGGGCAGCCCGAAGTAGCCCTGCTCCTGCATCTTGCGCACCAGGTGCAGCGGCGCCTCCCCGCCGTGGCCCGACCAGTCGTCGGCGGGCAGGTGGGGCTCGATCTCCGTGCGCATGAAGGCGCGGGCGCTGCGGCGGAGAAGGCGTTGCTCGGGGGTGAACGCGAACTCGAAGGCCACCTACGCCACCCCCCAAACCGCGGATGGCGCGGATGCTGACAGGTTCCGCGGAATCCGCGCAATCCGCGGTTTGGTGGGCGCAGGCATCACTTCGCCTTGAACTCGGGGCTGCGCTTCTCGATGAACGCCGTGACGCCCTCGACCAGGTCCTCGGTGCCGGCGAGGCGGCCGGCGGCCTCGGCCTCGACGGCGAGCGCCTGGTCGCGGCTGGCGGCGCGCAGGGTCTGGTTGACGGCGGCCTTGGCCTCGTAGACCGCGAGCGGCGCGGCCTTGTGGATGATCATGCGCGCGATGTCGATGGCGGCGCGCACCTCCTCGCCGTCGGGGACGATCTTGTTGACGAGGCCGATGCGCTGCGCCTCCTGGGCGTTGATCATCTGGCCCGTGTAGATCAGCTCCTTCGCCTTGGCGGGGCCGACGAGGCGGGGCAGGCGGGTGCTGCCGCCCCACGCCGGGATGAGGCCGATCCAGACCTCGGGCTGGCCGTAGCGGGCGCGGTCGCTGCTGATGCGGATGTCGGCGGCCATCGCCAGCTCGCAGCCGCCGCCGAGGGCGAGGTTGTTGACCGCGGCGATGACCGGCTTGCGGCAGTCCTCGATGGCGTTCATGGCGGCGTGGCCGAGGTCGACGATGGTCTTGGAGGACTTCGGGTCGATGCCGGCGAACTCCTTGAGGTCGGCGCCGGCGCAGAAGGCGTGGTTGCCGGCGCCCGTGAGGACGATGGCGCGCACCTCGTCATTGGCGGACAGCGCGTCGAACTCCGCCTTGATCTCCTTGAGGACGGCGGGGTTCAGCGCGTTCACCGGGGGGTGGTCCAGCGTGACGATGGCGGTCTTGTTGTCGATCTTCACCTTGACGAATTCGGCCATGGGGTTCACTCCGGTTGGTTCGTGTAGTCGTAGAAGCCGCGGCCCGACTTGCGGCCGAGCCGCCCGGCGGCGACGAGCTGCTGGATGATTTGGACGGGGCGCTGCGGGACGACGCCGCCCTGCTGCTCGCGGATGGATTTGCCCGCGTGGAGCAGGACGTCGAGGCCGATGAGGTCAGCGAGCGCGAGGGGTCCCATCGGCATCCCGGCGCCGGCCTGCATGGCGAGGTCGATGTCCTTGGGCTTGGCGACCCCCTCCTCGTAGCAGGCGAACGCCTCCTGCAGCATCGGCGCGAGGATGCGGTTGACAAGGAAGCCGGGGCCCTCCTTGACCTGGACGGGCAGCAGCGGGTAGCGGTGGTTGCGCATCGGCGCGAAGAAGTTCACGACGTCCTCGACGACGTCGGCGCGCGACTCGATGCCCGGGATGACCTCGACGAGGGGCAGCGTGGTGGGCGGGTTGAAGAAGTGGACGCCGAGGAAGCGGCCGCGCCGGTTGGGGGGCAGGGCGCTTGCGAGGTCGGTGACGGAGAGGGTGCTGGTGTTGGTGGCGAGGACGCAGGAGTCCTGCACCTTGCCGGCG
>JBHELM010000145.1:0-9381 GCA_046352715.1 Thermoplasmatota archaeon
CTACTACAGGATGCTGCCCGCCCGCCTCGCGGAGCGCGCCGTCACGAACCTCAAGGAGGACATCGAGGAGCTGCGCCGGCGCCGCATCCTGGTCGACGGCCGCGACGGGCGCTACCTGCTGCAGATCTTCATGCAGGAGGCGGCGCTCCTCTACAACGAGGCCGCCGCGGGCCCGTTCTTCTACGAGGTCATCCAGCGCCACGGCGACCAAGGCTTCGGCGAGGGCAACTTCCGCGCCCTATTCGAGAGCATCGAGCGCTCTCAGAGCGGGGGCGACAGGTCCCACCCGACCGGCGAGCGCACCGTGCAGAACCCGTACCTGGTGGATTAGTGCGGCGATGCCCGCCGCGACGCCGCCCGCGCTCGCCTCCCGCCCCGCGCCGGCGCTGGCCCTTCCTCCCGACGCGGTGCTCCTCACCATCGACATGCAGCAGGGCTTCGACGGGTTCCCCGGCCGCAACAACCCCGCCGTCGACGCCAACGCCGCCGCGCTGCAGGCGGCATGGCGGGCGGCGGGCCGCGCGCTGTGGCACGTCCGGCACGACTCCCGGGAGGCGCGCTCCGTCTTCCGGCCTGGGCTGCCCGGCAACGCGTTCCGCCCCGCGACGGCGCCGCGCCCGGGCGAGCCCGTGTTCGCGAAGTCCGTCCACTCGGCCTTCATCGGCACCGGCCTCGGCGAGCGGCTGGACCGCGAGGGCCGGCGCACCCTTGTGCTGTGCGGCATCCAGACGAACTACTGCGTCGCGACGACCGCCCGCATGGCCGGCAACCTCGGCTACACCGCCTACGTGGCCGGCGACGCCTGCGCCACGTTCCCGCAGCGCCTGCTCTCCGGCGCCGAGGTGGACGCCCAGGTGGCGCACGACCTGGCGCTGGCCGAGCTGCACGGCGAGTTCGCCACCGTCGTCGCGACGGCGGACGTGCTCCGCGTCCTGCGGGCGAGTGCGCCACGGTGAGGCTCGTCCTCTTCGACGACGGCGCGGGGGCCCGCATCGGCGTCGTGCGCCGCGCCCACGTCGTCGACGGCCGCGCCGCCGGCGTGGACAAGGCCGACTTAGCCGCGCTCACGCCGGACGACCTGCTGCGGCTGGGCGGCCTCGACGAGTCGTGCCCGGCGCGGAACGCGTTGCGCCGCTTGAGCGAGGTCAAGGTCATCGCTTCGCATACCGCCTGAACCACGGATTGCACGGACCCTTGAATCCGCGCCATCCGCGAAATCCGCGGTTAGGTCGGCTCCCACTTGAACCGCGGATGACGCGGATTCCCGCGGATGCAACTGGAATCCGTGTCATCCGTGGAATCCGTGGTTCACGGTTGTGGGCGGCGGGGCGGGGCTCGCCGCTCTTTCCTGCGCTTCCAGGCCCAAGCGGCCACCGCCAACGCGACGAGGAGCGCTAGCAGCGCGAGCCACCACCAGCCGAGCGACTGGGCGGACTCGGCCGCATCCACGTTCAGCAGGCTCTGCGACTCGGGCGTGAGGAAGCCGTCGTAGAGCACTGTGCCCGCCAAGGTGTAGGTCCCTGACGCGGGCGGCGTCCAGTAGACGGTGAGGTTCACGGATTGCCCCGGAGCGACGGCGAGGGCGTCCGACTGCAGCGGCGCGAGCAGCGTGCCACCTTTGCGCGCCTCGCCCTTGAACACGGCGCCCCGGATGGGCTGGGCCCCCGTGTTCTGGAACCAGGCGTCGATGCGGACCGGCTGCCCCGCCGTGGCGCGGTCCGGGTGCAGGATGGCCTTGAGCGTGCCGTCGGGAGGCAGCGTGCCGGGCGGGACCACCTTGAACGGCAGGGTCGCGTCGAGGCCGTCGGCGTGCAGGTGGACGCGGTACTGCCCCACCGGCAGCCCCGCCTTGAACGTCACCTGGACCTCCCCCTGCTCGCCGGGGCGGACGCTCAAGGCTCCCGTGCCGTTGCGCAGCACCTCGCTCCCCTCGAACGGCAGGACCTCGCCGAGGAGGCGGGCGGTGGTGCGGACGTTGCCCTCGTTGCGCGCCGTGGCGAACGCGTGGGCGTCGGCGCCCTCCGCGGCGTCCTCGGCCCGCGGCAGCGACCACGTGAGACGTTCGACAGCGGTGCCGCCGACGTCGACGTGCAGCAGGACGCCGGCCCCCCGGCGGGTGGAGGCGCCGGAGCCGCTGGGCGTGCTGTCGGGCTCGCGGAAAAAGGTGACCTGCCCGTCTGCCCGCCCGGGGCCCTGCGCGGCGGGGACGGCGATGGTGAGCGTGACGTCGCGCGACGAGCGGGCCGCGAGCGTGAAGCTGCTGGGCGCGTCGAGCGTCGTCCAGCCGCCCGCCTCGCCGCTGCGCTCCACCGTGACCTGCGCCTCGGAGTCGAACTGGTTCTGCAGCTGCACCTTGGCAAGGTAGGCCTGCCCCGGCTGCGCGCCATTGACCTCCACCACCCCCGGCGCCACGCCCCAGCTCTCCACCTGCCCCGTGGCCGGGAGGCCCGCCAGCAGCAGGGCCAGGAGGGCGAGCGGCAGGCCCGGGCGGCGCATCGGCCCGCCACCGCCGCAGGCGCCTTAGCCGTGCGCTTTGCACTCCCCAGCTGGACCGCGAAGGGCGCGAAACCCACGAAAGAGCGTTTTCCGCGGACGTCGCGTCTTTCGCGGTCAAGGCGAGGCATCGTCCTCCTTGCCTTTCCGGCGGCGATGGCTTCATGCAGGGGAAGCGGGTGGTCGCCTCCCGTGGCGCGGCGCACCAGAGCAACGGAGGGCATCGCGCCGCCGCTCCCGTTCCTCCTCCCCGAATCGCCGCCAGAGCCCGCCGTCCCGGCCCCCGGCCCTGCCCTGCCAGCCTTCGCCTTGGGCGGCATCGACGAGGCCGGCCGCGGCCCGGTCCTCGGCCCCCTCGTCGTCGCCGGCGTGGCGGTCACGAACCCCGGCCTCCCCAAGCGCCTCGGCTGCACCGACTCCAAGAAGCTCACCCCCGACCGCCGCAGCGCGCTCGACCGCGCCCTGCGCGCCGAGAAGGGGGTCCGCATCGAGGTCCGCATCGTGCCGGCCGACGTCCTGGACGCCGAGCGCCGCCAGGGCCGCAGCCTCAACGACATCGAACTGGAGCGCTTCCGCGACATCGCGCGCTGCCTCGACGCCAGGCGCCTCTACGTGGACGCCGCCGACGTGGACGCGCAGCGCTTCGGCGCGGGCATCCAGTGGGCGGTCCCCAACACCCAGGTCTTGAGCCAGCACAAGGCGGACCTCCACCACGCCGTCGTCGGCGCGGCCAGCATCGTCGCCAAGGTCGCCCGCGACGCCGAGGTGGCCAAGCTGGGGCGGCTGCTGGAGCGCAAGGTCAACCGCCCACTCGGCTCCGGCTACTCGCACGACCCCCTCACGCAGGAGTTCCTGCGCGCCTGGTGGGAGCAGGAGCGCGAGCTGCCGCCCGGCACGCGCACCACGTGGGCCACGGCCACGCAGCTCATGGCGCCTAAGCCGGTGGCGCTGGACACGTTCCTGTAAGCGCAGGAGGAGCGCTGGCACATGCCTTGGCCTGTCCGTCGATGACAAGGCCGCGCTGCCCTGGGGTTCTCCGACGTTTTGCTGATGCAGCACAATTGTTAACTACTAACGTAACGTAACTGAATATCAGAGACGGTCAGGCTAACGGCCTGCATGTGACAGGGACTCGGCACACCCCTGCGTCTCGAAAGTGCCGAACAACATCCGCCCACATCGGGAGTCTCGGAGTGCATCACCTCGTGAGCACACGGCCCAAGGCGTCGGGGCGGCGGCGCAACAGCGGTCGTCTGCGTCAGGAGGTCCCATGCGCCCCGCCCAAGAGAATTCTCATGGAAGCAAAACCGGTCTACCCACGGGAGAACGAGGCGTCCGTCCTCGCCAGCCTGCTGGGCAAGGAGGCGACCCGCTTCACGGACGTAGCGGCCTCGACCGGCCTCAAGGCGACGCAAGTCAACCGCGCGCTCAAGATGCTGGTCCTGCAGCACCTAGTGCTGGCGCAGACCATTCCAGGCCAAGACTATCCCATCAAGGTCCGCTACATGCTATCAAGGCGAGGGGAAGCGGTGGCGCGGGCGGTGGTCGCGTTCAACCGCGAGCTCACGGCAGCCCAGAGGACGCTCGGAGAGACGGACTCCACCGGCTCCCGCCCGGCTCGGCGGGGACAACGCTCCACGCACTAGCAGGGTTTGGCTCCGATGAGGGACAGCGGCCTATCCTCCTGCTTGGCCCTGGGTTCTGGCGACGGCTCGGCCGGCTCCGTGCCTCGCCGATGAAGCTGCGACACCTGGTGCGCGAGACGTTGGCGATTCCCTGCGTCATCATGGAGGAAGAGCCCAATCTCCCCGGCGAGCAGGTCGACCTGCCCGCCAAATTCAGGCGCCTGTTGACCGCGCGCCACTACGCCGCAATCGTGGTCATCTGGCCGCACGGCGCGAAGATGGCCGCCGTGCAGGACGAACTTCTCCTCTTGGTCGAAGAGCAACGTCGCGGCCCCCTGCCTCGAATCTTCCTCCTCCATCACCCACGCGCGGCCCGGGTCGAGAAAGGTGCATTCGAACTCCTGGAGCGCGGCGGCCGTAGCCGGTATACGACGGCATTCCAGCTCCTTCCAGTCTGGCCGCTGCCTTGGCGGACCGAGGCGGACCTGCGCAGCGCTGCCGAGACGGTGCGTGAAGAGTTGGCCCTAATTGCCTCGGAGCCTACGATAGCCGAACGCCAGGCCATCGACGCAACCCTTTAACCACGCGGGCCGGGTCGCGTCGGCATGCGGCGCATCGGCCTCCTGTTGGCGGGCCTCACGGTGGGGGCGGTCCTGGCTGGCTGCCTCGGCACGACCACCACCACGACGGGGAACGGGGCGCAGCGGGACGCGCGCTTCGGCAGCGGCTTCCAGTACGCAGCCGTCGACGGCAACGGCCTTCCGGTCCCGGTGCCGCTGTGCCACCCCGCGCAGGCCAACGCGGTCTCGCCGCTGGGCTGCAACTTCGACATGACCCCGACGCCGGGGCGGCAGGGCAACGAGGTCACCATCGCCGTCAACCCGCAGGACCCGCGCCACGTCGTGGGCGGCGCGAAGGACTACTTCCCCGCCGACGCCGGGCAGTGCGTCTGGGACGGCGTCTACGTGTCGCACGACGGCGGGGCGTCGTTCAAGGACCGCAGCTTCGACGGCTCGCCGTGGCGCCTCACCACCAACCCCGCCTCCTTCAAGCCCAACTACGCGAGCCAGTACTGGTGCACCACCGACCCGGTAGCCTACTACTCCGCCGACGGGAAGTCGTTCTACTACCTGTTGATGGCCTACCAGGGCGACCCGGTGACCGCCTCCAAGACCTGCGAGAACGTCTGCGACACGCCGCTGGGCTCCGGCGCCGTCAACGACTGGGCGTTCAACCGCGCCATCCAGATCGTCGCCATCTCGCACGACGGCGGCGACACCTTCGACACCTTCACCGGCGTCTTCGAGGGCAGCTACCCCGCCGCGTTCCACGACAAGGGCTGGATCGCCGCCTCGCCGTCGGGCGCCATCCACGTGATGTGGCTCGCCAGCGTGGCGGGCGGCAACCTCTACTTCCGCAGCACCGACGGCGGGCAGACCTACAGCGACCCCTTCGTGATGTCGAGCGCCCCCTTCGCCTCCCCGGACCGCGCCACCGACGGGCTGACCGACGCCGGGCAGGGCTCCTTCGTCGACGTCGGCACCGGAGCCCAGGTGTTCGCGGCGTGGACAGGCACCACCATCAACCTGCGCCGCAGCCTCGACGAGGGGCGGACGTGGCTGCCGACGCAGAACGTCCTGGCGCCCCACTTCGTCACGCCCAAGGGCCTCTCCGACCGCGACCGCCGCGGCGGCATGCCCGCGATGGCGACCGACCGCAACCCCGACTCGCCGTTCGCCGACTCCGTCTACTTCGCCTTCCAGGACGCCTGCGCCGACGCCGTGTGGACGGCGGGTTGCAAGGACTCCGGCCACGCCCACGTCTACGCGGTGGCGAGCCACGACGCCGGCAAGACCTTCGGCACCCCCGTCCGCCTCGACGACGACAGCATTGGCGACGCGGAGCACTTCATGCCCGCCGTCAGCGTCAGCCCCGGCGGCGTCGTGGACGTGCAGTGGTTCGACACCCGCGCCGGCGGCACCGCGACCACGCTGGACGCCACCGGCAGCACCGCGCCGCACCCGCGCGTCGGCCAAGCCTACACCTACAGCCTCGACGGCGGCAAGACCTGGGCGCGCAACCTCGCCTTCCGCGACCTGGCCGACGGCGGCTGGGACCCGGCGCTGTCGCACCACCAGGACGGCAAGATTTTCTTCGGCGACTACCAGGACATCGACTCCTCCTGGCAAGCGGCGCACCCGGTGTGGCCCGACACCCGCGACGGCAAGGGGGTCAAGGTCTACACCGCGACGCTCCAGCGCCCGTGGTTCGCCGACGGCTGGGACCCCGCCAAGAAGGTCGCTGCCGAGGCGTTCATCGTGGCGCACCCTCTCACGGAACAGTGAACGCACCGAACCCTTTGGGCGCCGTCCCCCACGCAGCAGGGATTGCGGGGATTCCAAGGGTGCCCCAGAGAAACTCAAGCCCGTGGGCTCCCCGAAATCCCCCGCAATCCTGCTTTGGCGGTTTGGGGTGCAAAGCGGGGTCATCGGAAGTCTAGCAGGTAGCCGCCGACGCGGACCATCCGCACCTCGTCCTGGTGGTGCTCCATCGTCGCCTCCAGCGGGTAGTCCCACACCGCCACGCGCTCGAGCCGCCCCTTCAGCTCCGCCGCGAACGCCGTGAGGAACCGCTCGGTGCGCTCCTGCGCCAGGAACCACACGGTCCCGCCGCCGGGGCCCACCGCCTCCGCCGCGCGCTGCAGGAACAGGCGGTCGGCGTGGCGACCCCCCGCCTGCGCGCCGAAGGGCGGGTTCATCACGACGGTGTCGAAGGTGGCCGGGTCGGGCCGCCAGCCGCGCAGGTCCGCCGCGACGAACCAGGTCCGCTCCTGCACCCCCGCGTGGGCCGCCGCCTGCTGCGCCAGCGCAATCGCCTCCGGGTCGACGTCCACCCCAGTGGCCAGGCGGGCCCCCAGCAGCGCCGCCCCGATGGCGAAGAGGCCCGTGCCGCAGCCCAGGTCGAGCACACGCTTGTCCCTGAGCGCCCCGTCGGCGTCGGCGTGCAGCAGCAGCCCGGCCGCCACGGCGTCGGGGGTGCGGTACTGCTCCAGCTCCGGCCGGGGGGAGGGGGGTCGGGGGACCGCCGCAAGACGCCCCTCCAGGTCGCGGCGCCGCACAGGGACGCGAGGGACGCAGGGCTTATGACCGATTCCGGAGGCGCCCCGCAGGGCTTATCACTGGCGAGAAAGAGAGCAGGGTGGAATGGGCCGCATCTTCCTTCTCCGGCACGGGCAGACCGTCGCCAACCGCGACCGCATCCTGCAGGGGCCCCGCATCGACGCGGAGCTGAGCGACCTGGGCCGCCAGCAGGCTGAGAGCCTCGCCGCCGCCCTCGCGGACCACCCCATCGGGGCGCTCTACTCCAGCCCGCTCACCCGCGCCCGCGAGACCGCCCTCGCCATCGCCGAGGCCCACCAACGCAACCGCGCCGGCGGCCGCGAGGGGCTCGCCGTGCAGGTCGCCCCCGAGATCTACGAGATGGACTACGGCAGCCTCGCCGGCCGCACCTACGACGACATCGCCCCCGAGATGGAGCAGATCCTCGACGCGTGGAAGCTCGGCTTCGTCGACCAAAAGTTCCCCGGCGGCGAGTCGGCCGTCCTCGCGCAGTACCGCCTGCGCCCCTTTGCCCACCGCGTCCTGGGGGAGGCGCACGCCAGCGACGTCGCGGTGGTCGCGCACGGCCGCATCAACCGCGTCCTCGTCGCCACCCTCACCGGCGCCGGCCTGACGCGGCTGGAGGAGTTCCCGCAGAGCAACGCCAGCATCACCGAGCTGGCGGTGGGCGAGGGGGGCGTGCAGGTCGTCCGCCTCAACGACACCGCGCACCTCAGCCTCGCCACCGACGCCCTGAGCTAGACGTTGGTTCAACCCCTCCCCAAACCACGAATTGCACGGAGGCTGCTCACCGCGAAACCCGCGAAGTGAGAGGAAAATTTCCCTGGCTTTCGCGCTTTTCGCGGTTGAGGCGTCGAATCCCCGTCATCCGCGAAATCGGCGGTTAAGCCTTCCGCGCCGCAGGCATATAGTCGGGCCAGGCAAGCCAACCGCGAGGCGGCTTAGCGGCGCCGGTCCCCTTTCCGGCGCCCTTGTGCATCCCAATCCAACACAGTGAGGCTGCCTCCCCCGGGCCTCCATTGGTGTGGTAGGCCCGGGGAGTTCGCTTCAAGCCCGTCCCGCCGGTCCCCACGCGTGGCGCTCAAGCCCGAGTCGCGCGTCGTCGGCTTCGACGACGTGCCCTTCCAGCGCGGCGACCCCGAGGTGCCGGTCGTCGGCGTCGTGATGCGGGGCGGCGCCTACGTCGAGGCCGTGCTGCGGACGGCGGTGGGGCAGGACGGCGACGACGCGACGGAGCGCCTCGCCGCGGCGGTGCAGGGCTACCGGGGACGGCTGGGCCTGCGCGCCATCCTGCTCCAAAACCTCATGGTCGCCGGCTTCAACGTCGCCGACCTTGACGCCCTCCACGCGGCCACCTCGCTTCCCGTCGTCGCCGTGGCGCGCGGCGAGCAGGACCTCGACGCCGTGAAGGCGGCGCTGCTGTCGGGCCGCATCCCCAACGGCGCCGGGAAGTGGGAGCGCATCGACCGGGTGCGCGGTCGGCAATCGGTGCGCCACGGCGTCACGGTCACCGCGGTCGGGATGCCGCTGGAGGAGGCGTGGGACCTGGTGCGGCTCTGCACCCTCCGCGGCCAGATGCCGGAGCCGCTGCGGCTGGCGCACTTGATTGGCGCGGGATGGGTGCTGGGGCAGAGCAAGGGCAGCTAGAGTCTGACGCCAAAGTCGCCTCCCAATCCACAGAGACCACAGAAGACACAGAAACGCCTTCTGTGGGCTTCTGTGCCTTCTGTAGACGGTCGGGCCGTCTTCCCGCCAGACCACAAAAGCGTCCGACTCTAGCAGGCTTTGTCCCTAATCTTGTCTCCGACCGACCAAACCACGGATTCCACGGATGACACGGATTGAGGTCTGGCATCCGCGTCATCCGCGGTTTCGTGGGGGCCGAAGTCGCACCGACCAAACCGCGGATTTCGCGGATGGCGCGGATTCAAGCTGCTCCATAGCAGGGGCAAAGCCACTCTAGGACTCAGGCCGCCGCGACGGGCTCCGGCCCCTCATGGACCACACCCTTCTCCACCAGCGCGGCGCGGACGAGGCCGACGAAGAGGGGGCCGGGCTTCTGGGGGCGGCTGTTGAACTCGGGGTGGAACTGGCCGCCGATGAAGTAGGGATGCTGGCTGCGCGGCAGCTCCATGACCTCCATG
>JBHELM010000146.1:0-3455 GCA_046352715.1 Thermoplasmatota archaeon
GCCGGGGCCCTGGGACACCTCGGTGCAGCCGGCCAGGAGCGCGAGCAGGGAGAGCCAGGCCACGATGCGGGCGGCGGCCATGCCCACCTCAACGGCGGGGAATGGGAATAGGGTTGTGGAACTGGCCTGCCACGGGGGCACCATCATGCAACCGCACACGTTCGGGTGGGCGTGTCCGGGCAGGCGCCCATCGCGCCGGCGACACCGTCGCCCTTGCCGTGGAGGTCTAGCTGAAGACAAACCACGAATTCCACGAAGGGACACGAACCGGGAGCGTCTTCGTGGGATTCGTGGAACTCGTGTTTGGTCAGGCCCGGCGAGGCCGCAAGGGGAAGAGGACGGCCGGGGTCGCACCCCTTAAATCGCGCCCCCAAGTCGCCGCACCCGGGGCAAGTCCAGGAGTCCAGCCCGGGCAAGGCCCCTCGGTGCGCCATGGCCCACTCGCCGCAGCCGTCCACGCCCTCGCCCTACAGCCCCGCCAAGCCGTTCCTGCTGAAGGCGGAGCAGCGGCCGCTGCACGTCGCGGTCTGCATGAAGATGACGCCGGACGCCACCGACCTCACCATCGACCCGGTGAAGAAGACGCTCGACCGCTCCAAGGTCAAGAACATCATCAACCCGCCCGACGAGAACGCCTTCGAGCTCGCCCTGCAGCTCAAGGACCGCTTCGGGGCGCAGGTCTCCGTCGTGACGATGGGGCCGCCGTTCTTCGACATCATGCTCCGGGAGTGCATCAGCCGCGGCGCCGACCGGGGCGTCCTCATCACCGACCGCGCCTTCGCCGGCGCCGACACCTGGCCGACGAGCATGACGCTGGCGGCCGGCGTCAAGAAGATCAGCAGGCAGTGGGGCGACGTGGACCTCATCCTCTTCGGCGAGGAGACCACCGACGCCTCCACCGGCCAGGTGGGCCCCGGCGTCGCGGGCCAGCTCGCCACCGAGCAGGCGACCTACATCCACAGCCTCGCGTTCGACCCCGCCACCGAGACCGTCACGGCCACGCGCAGCATCGGCGGCGGCCACGAGGTCCTGCGCCTGCCCCTGCCGGCGGCGGTGACCTGCGAGCTGAAGATGAACACGCCCCGCATCGCGACCCTCAACGGCAAGCTGCGCGGCGCCATGGCCCAGCTCGTCGTCTGGTCGCTGGCGGACCTCGCCGACATCAAGGACCCCTCCTGGGTCGGCCTCAAGGGCTCGCCCACCATCGTCGGCAAGGTCGACATCAGCAGCGGCTTCGAGCGCCACGCCAAGAAGGTGCCCAGCGCCGCCGACGCCGTGCAGGAGCTTGTCAGCCGGGGAGTGGTGTCCTGATGGCCGAGGCCACCGCCACCGTGCAGCCACGCCGCACCGGGAAGGGCTCGCGCTACGACGCCGTCACGTTCCGCGCCTGCAGGCCAGCCGCGTCGTTCACCGAGTGGAAGGGCGTCTGGGTCATCGTCGAGCACCGCGACGGCCAACTGCGCGACGTCACGCTTGAACTCCTCGGCGCCGCGCGCCCGATGGCGGACAAGCTGGGCCACAAGGTCACCGCGGTCCTGCTGGGCCACAAGTGCGCCGAGCTGCCGCCCCGCCTCCTCGCCGCCGGCGCCGACGAGGTCATCCTCGCCGAGCACCCGATGCTCGCCACCCCGCTGGCGCGCCCCAGCACCGACGTCATCAACAAGCTCATCGAGGAGCGCAAGCCCAACATCGTCCTCATCGGCGCCACCCACACCGGGCGCGACATCAGCAGCCGCGTCGCCGCCACCCTCGACGCCGGCATGACGGCGGACTGCACGGAGCTGGACGTCGACCCCGTCAACGGCGAATTGCTGGCCCGCCGCCCCGCGTTCGGCGGCAAGATGCTGGCGACCATCCGCTGCGACCGCCACCGCCCCCAGATGGCGACCGCCCGGCCGGGCATCTTCAAGCCGCTGGAGGCCGACCCCGCGCACAAGGGCCCGGTCCACCGCGCCGACGTCAACTGGCTCTCGCAGCGCACCTACCACGCGCAGGTCGTCGACTACGTGCTCGACCAGGGCTTCGACATCACCAAGGAGCAGGTCCTCGTGGCCGGCGGCTTGGGCATCGGCGGCCCCGAAGGCTTCGCCAAGCTCCAGGAGCTGGCGGACGCGCTCGGCGGCCAGGTCGCGTGCAGCCGCCCCGTCGCCGACAAGGGCTGGCTGGAGCGCAGCCGCCAAGTCGGCCAGACCGGCGTGAGCGTCCGCCCCAAGCTGTACGTCGCCGTCGGCATCTCGGGCGCCATCCAGCACATCGAGGGCATGAAGGAGTCCGGCACCATCATCGCCATCAACAGCGACCCCAACGCCCCCATCTTCCAGTACGCCGACCTCGGCCTGGTGGGCGACTGGAAGGGCCACGTCGACGCCCTCATCGCCGAGGCCAAGAGGCGCAACCTCGCCCACGCCAAGTGGATGGTCCCGGTCAAGGACACCCTCGACGCCGACCGCCAGGCCGCCGCCGAGCGCGCCGCCAAGCTGGCCGCCAAGGCCCCCGCCGCAACGCCCGCCCAGCCCGGCCAGGCGGCCCCCGTCGCGCCCAAGCCGCAGCCGACCCCGGCCGCCAAGCCAACAGTCCCTGTTCAGCCAGTCCCCGCGCCGACGCCCACGACGGACGCGAAGGGCAAGACCGTGCCCCCGCCCCCCGCCGAGCCCGCCAAGCAGCCCACCGCGCCCGCAGCCGGCAACAAGGCACCCCCAACCCCGGCCACGCAGCCCGGCGCCGAGGCGCTGAAGCCCGAGGACGTCGGCGGCAAGTTCACCGGCGACCCGAAGGACGCCGCCGCCGTGAAGGCCTTCGCCGCCAAGCTGCCCGAGACGAAGAAGGCCTGGGTCCTCGCCGCCGACTGCATCGTCTGCAACGGCTGCCAAGCCGCCTGTCCCACCGACGCCGCCATCGTCACCGACATGGCCCGCGTCGACCGTGATTTGTGCATCGCGGACGGGGCGTGCTTCGACGCTTGCCCGACCGGTTCGATTCGCCCCGGTATCGAGGTCCCCGCCCAATCCGGCGGCTGGCCCAAGGGCTCGCGCCTTGCTGGGAAGTTCGGCGTGCCGGAAGCCTGACGTTCCCCGAACCGCGAACGTCGCGAAAGCCTTCGGGAAAAATTCCCCCGCGAACCGCGGAGGTCGCGGAACCCGCGGAAGACCTGTTTCCATGCTCTCGCGGCCTTCGCAGTTCGGCGGGGACTCTTTCGCGGCCCTTCGCGGTCGCAGGTCCACGAAATCCCTGTTCTTTGATTAGGCGTCCACGCCGCAGGCCCGCAGCGCCTTGCGCATCGCCGCCGAGAGCGCCGCGTCCGGCAGGTCCGCCTCCCGCACCCAACGCGCCTCCCCCGTTGGCTCGCCAGCCCTCCACGCGGCGGGGCGGACCCGCATCTCCCAGGTGCGGTGGCTGAATTGGTGCCGCACGGGGACGCCGGAGCGCGAGACGGCGGCGCGCACGCCGGTCTGGCC
>JBHELM010000147.1:0-4217 GCA_046352715.1 Thermoplasmatota archaeon
TGCGGGATGGTCGGGCCGTAGGCCGGGTTGGGCTCCATCCCCACGCCGCCCAGGCCGAGATAGCGCAGGTTGCCGATGAGGCCATGCACGTCGTCGCCGAACGCCAGGGTGTAGCCGACGATGGCCCAGACGGCCCCCACGACGCCGAAGGCGGCGAAGCTCTGCATCTTGACCGTGAGGGCGTTCTTGGAGCGCACCAGGCCGCCATAGAAGAAGGCCAGGCCGGCCGTCATCAGCATCACGAGGGCGGTGGAGACCAGCATGAAGGCGGTGTCGCCCGTGTCGAGCATGGCCCCGGAAGGCTCCGGCCACGCTCTTAGCGCTTGCCTTCCGGTGTTGCGGGCGGCGCCGCGCCTTCCATGGGCGACGGGGCGCCCAGGTTGTCCCTGGAGGCCATCGGGCCGGCCCCCAGCCTTGCCCCTGACGCGTCATGGCCCGCACCCTCCATAGCAAGGCCATGGACGAGCGACCGACCATCGTGCTGGGCGTCGACTTCTCGGCCGCCAGCGAGCGCGCCCGCGACGCCGCCATCCGGATGGCGAAGCAGTGGGGGGCCCGGGTGCTGCTGGTGCACGCCCTCAAGCCGCTGGGGAGCCCCGGCCTCGACCTGGGGCATCCGCAGTACGACCCGCAGCGCAACGAGTCCGCCGACCTGACCGCCTCCACGGACCTCGCCGATGTGTGGCTGCACCGCGTCCGGCAGCAGGTGCCCGCCGACCTGGTGGCCCGGCCCGGGCGCGCCGCCGAGGTGCTGGTGGAGGAGGCGGCCCGGGTGGACGCCCGCGCCATCGTCGTCGGCAGCCACGGCGCCACCGGCCTGGAGCACGTCCTGCTCGGCTCGGTCGCCGAGGGCGTGCTGGAGCGCAGCCACGTCCCCGTCATCGTCGTCCCCGGCCGCACCGCCCCCGAGGAGACGGGCAAGGCGGCCAAGCATAAGGAACGGCCGCGCTGGCTCTCCTGACGCCTCACCCTGCCTTGTAGGAGCCGCGGCACTGGCCGGCGCAGGCCGGGCAGGCGGCGACGAGGCAGCGCTTGCCCTCCAGGTAGCGGGGCCCGTTGAAGGGAACCTCGGCCCAGATGCGCCGGTCGCCGCAGCAGGAGCAGACCAGGGTGCTTGAGCGGACCACGTCCCAAGCAACGCCGGGGACCACATGGGGGCACCGGTCCCCGAACATGCGCTTTTTCCCGGGGAAATCTGCTCCTTCCCAGGAGGGCGCGTGGGCCCCCGGCGGGGCGCGGCAAGCCTTTCCCGCCCACCGCCTGTGCGGCCCGCGTGCCCCACGTGCAGGCGGTCCCCATCCGCTTCCGCGACATCGACGCGCTCGACCACGTCAACCACGCCGTCATGCTGACCTACGCCGAGACGGTGCGCTGCGACTGGTTCCAGGCGGCGGGCTACCCGTCGATGGCGAACCTGCCGTTCATCGTTGCGTCGGCGCACGTCGAGTACAAGGCGCCCATCGCCAAGAGCGACCCGCTGGAGGTCGCGCTGTGGACCAGCCGCATCGGCGGCAAGTCCTGGACCTTCTCCTACCACCTGCGGCGCAGCAGCGACCGCTTCCTCTTCGCCACCGTGGAGACCGTGCAGGTCGCCTACGACTACAAGGCGAGGAGGACCGTGGAGATCCCCGCGGAGCTGCGGGCGCGGCTTGAGGCGCTCACGCCTGAGTAGGGCCCTCATCCCCCATCCGCGGAGGACGCGAGAGCGCAGAGGTGCCAGCGCAGGCACCATCCTTAACTGAGTGGAGCACGCATCCGGGCGCAGCGCATGACACTCTGGCTCACCCTCCTGCTCATCGCCCTCGCGGTCCTCCTGGTCCTCTGGCTGGTCTCAGTCGTCAACCGCTTCATCCGGTACGAGAACGCCATCGGTAACGCCTGGGCCCAAATCGACGTCCAACTGCAGCGCCGCGGCGAGCTCATCCCCAACCTGGTGGAGACCGTCAAGGGCTACGCCGCCCACGAGAAGACCACCCTCCAGGCGGTCAGCGACGCCCGCGCCCGCATGGTCGGCGCGCAGGGCCCGCAGGAGAGGATGGACGCCAGCAACCAGCTCGGCGCCGCGCTCGGCCGCCTCTTCGCCATCAGCGAGGCCTACCCGGAGCTGAAGGCCAACACCAACTTCCTGCAGCTCCAGGACGAGCTGTCGCACACCGAGAACAAGATCTCGTTCGCGCGCCAGAACTACAACGACTCGGTCCTGCGCTACAACAACGCCATCCAGACCTACCCGGCCAAGTTCTTCGCCGGGGCCCGCACGCCGAAGCAGATGCTCGCGGTGCCCGAGGCGAGCCGGGCCGTCCCCGCCGTGAAGTTCTGATGGCCGGCCCGCTGCTGCTGGACGAGCAGGTCCGCCGCAACCAGGCCGCCACGGTGCGCCTGTTCGTCTTCGTCTTCCTCATCCTGGCTGGCCTCGTCTACGCCGTCGGCGTGGTGCTGGGCTACCCGCCCGTCGTCACCGGCGTCCTGGCGCTCGTCATCGGCCTCATCTACCTCGGCATCGCGTCGTCCACCGGCGTGGACACCATCCTCAAGGCCGCCCGCGCCCGCCCCGCCAACCCCAACGTCCGCGAGGAGAAGCTCCTCATCTACGCCGTCGAGGAGATGGCCATCGCCGCCGGGTTGCCGCCCCCCAAGGTCTACGTGCAGGAGGACGACGACATCAACGCCTTCGCCACCGGCCGCAAGCCCGAGGAGGCGGTCGTGTGCGCCACCACCGGGGCGCTGCGCTCGCTCAGCCAGGAGGAGCTGCAGGGCGTCATCGGGCACGAGCTGAGCCACATCCGCAACCAGGACATCAAGGTCACCACCTACGCCATCGCCCTCATCGGCCTCATCGCCATGCTGGGCGAGATCGTCCTGCGCTCGCTGTTCTGGGGCGGGGGCCGGCGCGGCCGCGGCAACAGCAACGGCCTCCTCCTCGTCTTCGCCATCGTCTTCATCATCCTCGCCCCCATCCTGTCGAAGCTGGTCTACTTCGCCATCAGCCGCCGCCGCGAGTACCTCGCCGACGCCTCCGGCGCCGAGCTGACCCGCAACCCGGAGGGGCTTGCCAGCGCCCTGGAGAAGATTGCCGCCCGCGAGCCGCACCCCGACAAGGGGGACCGCACCGTGGCCGCCCTCTACCTCGACAACCCGTTCCGCCGCTTCAAGGCGCAGAGCGCGTTCTCCACCCACCCGCCGCTGGAGGAGCGCATCCGCCGGCTGCGCGGCCAATCGTAGGCATGTCTCCCGCGCAGGAGGCTTGGACGGCAAGAAAAAGGCCCAAATAGGTTGGACGGCCCGCAACGGGTCATATAAGGGGTTGCCGCAGCGCCTTCATAATCCTCCTCCCGGCAAGAGAGCGTGCATGTCGAAGCTCTCCCGCCCCCTTCCGTCGGTCGCCTCGATCCTCGTGGTCGACGACGAGCCCGACGTCCTTGACTCCATCACCGACCTGCTGCGCGCCGAACTGCCGGGCGTCCAGGTCTGGCCCGCCCCCGACGGCCCCAAGGCGCTCGAAATCCTGCGCCGGGAGCGCGTCGACGCCATCCTCTCCGACTACCGCATGCCCGGCATGGACGGCCTGGAGTTCCTCACCAAGGCCCGCCAGCTCGTCCCCGACGCCGCCCGCATCCTCGTCACCGCCTACCCCGAGCTGCAGGTGGCCGTGCGCGCCATCAACGAGGCGGCCATCCAGAACTTCCTCACCAAGCCGGTGCAGCCGAGCCACCTCCTCGAGGTGGTCAACGCCGCCATCGTGAAGGCGTGCGCCCGCGTCGCCCCGCGGCTGCAGGACGCGCCGCGCAGCCCGCAGCACAAGGCCGCCTGAAAGGTCAGGCGACACCCTGCATCGTCAGGCCTGCGCCCTTCCATCACGGCGGCGGGCGCTGCCTCCTGCGGCCATCTCCCGCACGGTGGCCTCCGGCTCCGGCCCCCGCGACCCCCTGATGGCTCGCGCTGACGCGCTCGCGCCACAACCGACTGCTGCGGCGAGGGCGCTCTGTCCACGCAAACGCTTTTGCCCCGCGCCCCGCCTGGGCGGTGCATGGCGAAGGCGTGGCTCCTGGCGTCCCTGCTGCTGGCGGGGCTCCTGGCCGGGTGCGCGGGCAAGGCGGCGAACCCCACGACCGGCCCGAGCCAGCCGGGGTTCCTCTCGCCGCAGGCGTTCACCATCAGGGCGCCCGAGACGGTGATGGTCCCCTCCGCCGCCGACGGCAAGCGGCTCGAGGTGGTCC
>JBHELM010000148.1:0-22575 GCA_046352715.1 Thermoplasmatota archaeon
GTTGGACTACACCCGGTTCGAGAAGGCCCGCATCGTGGGCGCCCGCGCGCTGCAGTTGTCGATGGGGGCCCCGCCGCTCATCGAGACCCCCGCCGACGTGCGCAACCCCGTCCGCGTCGCGATGCTGGAGTACGAGGCCAACGCCATCCCCCTCACCGTCAAGCGCACCGCAACCCACCAGGTGAAACAGTGAGCGAAGAACCCTTCATGGAGGCGCAGCAGTCGGCCTCGAGCGCCCCGCCCGGCACCGAGCTCCTCGTCCCCGAGGACGAGTACCTGACCTCGGGCGTCCACATCGGCACCCAGCACAAGACCGCGGACATGAAGCCCTACATCTTCCGCGTCCGCAACGACGGCCTGTTCGTGCTGGACGTCGCGAAGACCGACGCCACCCTGCGCGCCGCCGCGGAGAAGCTGGCGAAGTACGACCCCAAGCGCATCCTGTTCGTCAGCCAGCGCCAGTACGGCCAGAAGCCGGTCAAGGAGGCCGCCATGGCCGTGGGCGCCACCGCCATCGCCGGCCGCTTCATGCCGGGCAGCCTCACCAACCCGCTCACGCCCAACTTCATGGAGCCCGAGATCCTGGTGCTGACCGACCCCCTCGGCGACGCCCAGGCGCTGCGCGAGGCGATGAACATCAAGGTCCCCATCATCGGCCTCGTCGACTCCAACAACGAGACGAAGAACCTCGACATCGTCATCCCGGCCAACAACAAGGGCCGCCGCAGCCTGGCGCTGGTCTACTGGCTCCTGGCGCGCGAGATTCTCGTGGCGCGCGGCGAGCTGAAGGACCGCAGCGCCTTCGGCAAGACCGTCGACGACTTCGAGGCCAGCCTCTAGGGCCGGCCCCCTCCTCCCTCACACTCCCCGTCCACCTCGGAGGAACCCCCCATGATTCCCCTCTTGCTTGCCCCCGTGGCTGGCCTGCTGGCCCTCGCCGCCGCCGCCCTGCTCGTGCAGAGCATCCTGAAGGCCAAGACCGGCGAGCCCCGCATGGTCGAGATCTCGGACGCCGTCAAGGAAGGCGCGATGGCCTTCATGAACCGCCAGTACCGCACCATCGCCATGGCCGCGGTGGCCATCATCGCGGTGCTGCTCGGCGTCACCTTCACGCGCGGCGACGCAGCGGCCACGACGCAGTGGCTGTGGACCACCGTCGGCTTCGCCGTCGGCTCCGGCTTCTCCGCCCTCGCCGGCTACATCGGGATGTTCATCTCGGTGCGCAGCAACGTCCGCGTCGCGCACGCCGCCAAGGCCGGCCTCGGCCCCGCGCTGCGCATCGCCTTCCGCGGCGGCGCCGTCGCCGGCCTCGCGGTCGCCGGCCTGGCGCTGCTGGGCGTCTCCGGCTTCTTCTGGTACTTCAGCAACAGCGGCAACGCGTCCCTGGTGGCCGACCCGGTGACGCCGCTCATCGGCTTCGCCTTCGGCGCCTCGCTGGTCTCGCTGTTCGCCCGCGTCGGCGGCGGCATCTACACCAAGGCGGCCGACGTCGGCGCCGACCTGGTGGGCAAGGTCGAGGCGGGCATCCCCGAGGACGACCCGCGCAACCCGGCGGTCATCGCCGACAACGTGGGCGACAACGTGGGCGACTGCGCCGGCATGGGCGCCGACCTGTTCGAGACCTACGCCGTCACCGCCATCGCGGCCGTGTTCCTCGGCTTCCTGTTCACCCCCAAGGCCGCCTTCGCGGCCCACATGGAGCTGGTGACCTACCCGCTGCTGCTGGGCGCCGTCGCCATCCTGGCCTCCATCCTCGGCATCTTCTTCGTCCGCCTGGGCAAGAGCCAGTCCATCATGGGCGCGCTCTACAAGGGCGTCTACGCCTCCGCCGCCCTCGCCGCGGTGGGCTTCTACGTCGTGACGCAGCAGGTGTTCCCCAAGGGCCTGAACCTCGCCGCCACCTTCGGCGGCAACTTCGGCGCCGGCGTCACCCCGATGAGCCTGTTCCTCGCCACCCTGGTGGGCATGGCCGTGATGGTGCTGATGATGTTCATCACCGAGTACTACACGGCGACCCAGTACGCGCCGGTCAAGCGCATCGCCAAGGCCTCCGTCACCGGCCCGGCGACCAACCTCATCTCCGGCCTCGCGGTGGGGATGCAGTCCACCTTCGGCACCGTCCTCGTCATCGCGGTCGCGATGTTCGCCGCCTACAACCTGGCCGGCCTCTACGGCATCGCCATCGCGGCAGTGTCGATGCTCAGCGTCACCGGCATGATCGTGGCGATGGACACCTACGGCCCCATCACCGACAACGCCGGCGGCATCGCCGAGATGAGCCACCAGCCCGAGGAGGTCCGCAAGACCACCGACGCCCTGGACGCCGTGGGCAACACGACGAAGGCGGTCACCAAGGGCTACGCCATCGGCTCGGCCGCCCTTGCCGCGCTGGCGCTGTTTGCCGACTACACCCACCGCCTCGCCGCGGAGAACGTGGGCGGCGCCGCCATCGTCTTCGACCTCAACGGCCCGCAGGCCCCCACCATCCTGCTCGGCCTGCTCATCGGCGGCATGCTGCCCTTCCTGTTCTCCAGCTTCCTCATGGAGGCGGTGGGCAAGGCGGCCGGCAGCATCATCACCGAGGTGCGCCGCCAGTTCCGCGAGATTCCCGGCATCATGGAGGGCACCGGGAAGCCCGACTACGCCGCCTGCGTCGACATCGTCACCAAGGCCGCGCTGAAGGAGATGGCCCTGCCTGGCATCACCGCCGTCGCGGCGCCCCTCGTCGTCGGCTTCCTGTGGGGCCCCCTCGCCCTCGGCGGCCTGCTCATCGGCGTCCTGGTCTCCGGCCTGATGATGGCGCTCGCCATGTCCAACGGCGGCGGCGCCTGGGACAACGCCAAGAAGTACATCGAGAAGGGCAACCACGGCGGCAAGGGCTCCCCCGCCCACGCCGCGGCCGTGGTGGGCGACACCGTCGGCGACCCCTACAAGGACACCGCGGGCCCCTCCATCAACGCCCTCATCAAGGTCATCAACACGGTGAGCCTGCTGTTCGCCGGCCTCATCGCGACGACGCACCTGCTGTAGGCGCGCTCCCTTCCTCCCTTCCCCTTCCCTTTTTTTTGCGTCGGCCACGCGGGGGCGGCAGAGCCGGCTCTGCCAACCTTCTTGCCCCTGGGGCAATCGTCTGGGGCCATCCCCGCTGCGCCGCAAGCCTGCGCGGTGGGGCAGGAACCCCAAAAATGCCTTCGACCAAGAAGAACGCCAACCAGCCCGCCCCCCGCGGCGGCACCCGTCCCGCTATCCACGCCCTCGGCGTGCTCGCCGTCCTGCTCGGAGCCAGCGCCGCCCTCCCCGCCGTGGGAGCTGACCACATCCGCGCGATGGCCGTGTACCAGTCCGGCGTCGATGGGCTGGACGTCACCATCAATGTCGACTACAACCCGAGCGGCAACTGCTGGGGCGGCACCTTCCAGTGGTTCACCGGCGAGACCCCAGCCGCCTCCGGCTCCATCCCGGACGGCATCAGCGCCTGCCACTACATCCACGACCAGTCCGGCACGGGCGTCGCGATGACGGGGCCCGGCGCCAACGGCCGCACCTTCGCCTGGAGCCTCACCGCCATCCCGGCCGACCAGGACGACCCCAACCTTGTGCGCCTGCAGATCAGCTATCCCTACAACGCATCGGGGACATACGTCCTGGTCTGGAACGACTGCTGCGTCCCCTCGCCCACCGACGGCCTGCCACCGATTGCCGTCGTGCACACGGACGCCGCGGTGCCAGCCAAGAAGATCCTGGCGCTCGACAGCGCCACCGACGAGGCCACGCTGTTCACCAATGCCGGCATCCCCAAGTGCGCCATCACCACGGCTCCTACTTGCTACGACCTCGTCGCGGACACCAGCCTCGCCACCGTGAACCTCGGCGCCTACAGGGCCATCCTTGTTGGCGCGCACGCCAGCACCGCGGCCCTCACGGCCCTGACCGCGCGCGCCGCGGACATCAGCGCCTTCGTGGGCGGGGGCGGGGGCATCATCGTGTACGCCCAACCCGGTGCCGACACGCTGCTGACCAAGCACTACCAGTGGCTGCCCGGCGGCAGCGCCTTCACGCACGCCGCCGAGACCAGCAACGAGGTCAAGGTGACGCTGAAGGGGCTGACCCACTACAGCCAGATGGACCAGCACGACGCCACGCTCAGCAACTGGGCCTACTCCGAAGAGAACCGCTTCACGGCGTGGCCGGCCTACTTCGACCAGGAGCTTGTCTACGTCAGCGGCGTGCCAAGCCTGATTGCTCTGGTGGCCGGCCCCCTGGTGGCCGGCGCGGGCGCCGGGAACCTCGACCACGCCATCGTCCTGGCCGGACGGTACCCCGGCACCCTCGGCGCGTCGGGCTGCGTCATCGCCTCCGGGCAACCCACGGACATCACGGCGGTGTTCGGGACGGTCAGCGTCGGGCCCGGCATCGGCGCGCAGGAGGCCGCGGAGCAGATGTTCCGCTCGAACCTCTACTACGCCATGACCTGCGCCCAGTGAGCCACGCGGTTTCCTCCTCCCCTCCTTCAACCAACCCTTCATGTGGGAGGCCGCGGTGCGCGCCGCGTGCCCCGGCTGTCCCCGCGCATGGGCCGCATCGTCGGCTCCGCGACCATCGCCATGAACAACATGGTCGCACAGAAGCGGGCGGGCGGCGTCGACGTGGTCAGCTTCAGCGTCGGCGAGCCCGACTTCGACACTCCGGCGCACGTCCGGCAGGCCGCCAAGGACGCGCTCGACGCGGGCAAGACCAAGTACACCCCGGGCGCCGGCATCCCGGAGCTGCGCAGGGCCGTCGCCGCCACTGCGCAGCGCGAGCAGCGCATCCCCTGCGAGGCGAAGAACGTCCTGGTGGCGCCCGCCAAGCAGTGCGTCCTCTACAGCATCCTCGCCATCGCGGACCACGGCGACGAGGTGCTGCTGCCCGACCCGGCGTGGGTCAGCTACGACCCGATGGTGCGCTGGGCGCACGCCACCCCCGTCCCGGTGCCGCTGGACGAGGCGTTCCGCATGACGCCGGACGCGGTGGCGCAGGCCATCACGCCGCGCAGCAAGGCCATCGTGCTCAACTCCCCCTCCAACCCCACCGGCGGCGTCAACACCCCCGCCGACGTGCGCGGCATCGTCGAGCTGGCGGTCGACCACGACCTCTGGATTGTCAGCGACGAGATCTACCGCCACCTCCAGTACGAGGGGGAGCCGCTGAGCCCCGCCGCGCTGCCGGGCGGCTTCGACCGCACCCTCACCGTCGACGGCCTGTCGAAGTCGTTCGCCATGACGGGGTGGCGCATGGGCTGGGTCATCGCCCCGCAGCCCGCCTTCGGCGCCGTCGACCGCCTGCAGAGCCACAGCCTGACGCACGCCACCAGCTTCGCGCAGTACGGCGCCGTCGCCGCGCTGACCGGCCCGCAGGACTCCGTCGGCGAGATGCGCGCCGAGTTCCAGGCCCGCCGCGACCTCATCGTGCAGGGCCTGCGCAGCCTCCCCGGCGTCACCTGCCCCGAGCCGATGGGGGCGTTCTACGTCTTCCCGCGCTTCGACCGCCGCCAGTGGGGCAACCTGCGCGACGAGGAGCTGGCGATGGAGCTCCTGGACAAGGCCAACATCGCGGTCACCGCCGGCAGCAACTTCGGCCCGCGCGGCCAGGACCACCTGCGCTTCAGCTACGCCACCAGCCGCGAGCGCATCGCGGAGGGCTTGGCGCGGCTGGAGAGGTTCCAGTCCGGGCTCTGACCCACCACACATTGCACGGAGTCCACAAACGGTGGTCCGTGCAATCCGCGGAATTTGTGGTTTGGCTCACGCGCACGCCGAGGCGCTGTTGCTCCACAGGGCCTGGACGGCGTAGTTGCTGCCGCCGATGACGATGTTGCGCGCCGTGGCACCGGGGCCAAGGTTCCACGCGCACTTGTCGGCGTTCTCGTAGCCGGTGACGTCGTACCAGGCGTCCAGGTGGGGGTCGGTGATGACCTCGGCGTACTCGTGGCCGGCGACGATGCTGAAGCCGTCGAGGTTGCCTGCGGCGCCGGCGTTGACGAAGCTCTTGCCGCACGAGGCCCCCGCGTCCGTCTGGTAGGGCAGGTTGGTGTAGGCGATGGGGACGACGCCGTGGACGCCGGTGTCGACGCCGGTCCAGCTGTGCCAGGCGCAGTAGGGCCCGCCGTTGGCCGCGAAGCCGCCCGTGCTGTGGCCGCTCGAGGTGGCGATGATGTAGTCGGCGTTCACGCCGTAGCCGAAGTGGGCGGCGGCCGCGATGGCCTCCAGCTCCACGCCGAGCCCCGAGTCGGTGAGGCTGAGGTCCGGGCTGGGCGCCAGGGGGCTGGTGTCGTCGTACCAGACGCCGGCGAGCTGGCCGGTGGGGTTGCCGACCGCGCCGGTGGCGTCGGTGTACTGGGTCTGGCTCGCCATCCAGGCGTTGCCGCCGACGCCGCCGAAGAAGCTGGTCAGGTAGGGCGCCGCGCCGGCGGGGTCGACGCCGTGCCAGCCCCAGAACACCAGGTAGACCTTGGGGGCGTGCTGCACCTCGCCGCCGTGCCAGACCAGGTTGCCGGTGCCGAGGGCGGCGCGGCCGGGCAGGAGGTCGGGCAGGGTGGGCGCGGGCGGGGCCTGGCCGATGGCGTAGAGGGTGTGCCGCGCCACGGGGGCGGGCAGGTCCTTCACCGGGTCGGCGGCGGTGCCGAGCGGGGCGGCGGCGAGGGTCAGGAGCGCGAGGGCTGCGATGGCGGTGGCGAGGGGCTTGGCCATGGGCCCTGACCATCGGGGACGCTGCAAAGGGCTTCTGGCCAGAGTAGACCCACGCGTCAGCAGGCGTCCTCGAAGGACATGTGCATAGAGGGCTCCCCGTTCTCCAGCAATCCGCTGAAGATGTGCAATGTGTACGGGCGGCCGGGGCACAGGGTCGCGTTGGCCTTCCCCTCGACCCCGAAACTCCCGCTGAGCCCGGTGGGCGCCGCCGCGTAGCGCAGGCCGTAGGCATACTCCTCGCCTGGCCGCATGTTCTGGCGCCACTCGGTCGTCTGGCCGGCCTGCACGGCGCGCTCCTCGTCGACGAGGGTGGTGCCGTCCCGCAGGAGGCTCAACCGAAACCAAGCGGGCGCCGTGGCGTTGTTGTGCGCGATGATGACGAGGTCGGAGGGCGCCTGCACCGCAGTTTGCGGCTCGGCCGGCTGCGTGCATCCCGCGAGCAGCAGGGCCACCGCGAGGAGCCGCCACATGGCTACGCCAGCGGCTTGCCCATCTTGCCCGCCAGGCGCGAGCCGGCCGGCCACCCCGCCGTGGTGGCGGGGTCCTCGATGCCGGGGCGGATGGCGCCGGTGGGACAGGCGTCGAAGCAGGCGCCGTCGGCGATGCAGAGGTCGCGGTCGACGCGGGCGGTGTCCGTGACGATGGCGGCGTTGGTCGGGCAGGCGGCCTCGCAGCCGTTGCACACGATGCAATCTACAGCCAGCACCCACGCCTTCTTCGGCTCGGGGGTGGCGGCGGCCTGCTTCTTGACCTCCTCGACGTTGACGGTCTTGCTGGCGACCTTGGCGACGTCGTGGCTGGCGTCGGCCTTGGCGACCGCCTTGACCTCGACGGCCTTGACGGTGAGGGTGACCCCCTCGGCGGCGACGGCGCGGCGGAAGGCGTCGAGCACCTTCTGCACCTGGGCGTAATCGGGCGCCACGGCGGCCTCGGCGGGCGACGGGTCGGCCACGTCGAGGGCGGGCTTGAGGCTCCAGGGGTCGGCGATGCGGCTCTGGACGTAGGCCCGGGCCAGGACCATCTTGCCGCGCACGGTCTGCGTCATCGGCAGCTTGCCGGGGTTGGGGAGGGCCTGCAGCGTCGGCAGGTCAGCGCCCCAGATGTCGTCGGAGAGCAGCGCGAGGTCGCCGCCGCGCGGCAGGTCGCCCGCGACGTCGGCGGCCTTGACGCCGAGGCTCTTGTGGCGGCGGTACTTCATCGCGCCGCCAACGGTGCGCAGGACCGGGTTGCCGGCCGCGAGCTGGAAGCCGAGGCTGGGCGCGGGCGTCGGGCCCTTGACCTGCATCTTGTAGACGAACTCCGGGATGGGCGCCGGCAGGGGGAAGACCATGCCGGGGTTCATCAGGTTCCGGTAATCGGCCTGCTTCTTGTAGATCTTCAACTGGCGGTAGCGGACGCTGCCGAAGACCGACTTCGCCTCCCACTGCAGCCAGACGCCAGGGTGGTAGGCGGTGCCGCCCATGCGCTTGGCGAGGCCCAGAATCCAGGCCGAGGTGCCCCAGCCCAGCGGGTAGTTGGGGCGGCGCTCGTCGTCGAGGGCGAAGATGAAGAAGTAGACGCGGCCGTCGTCGGTGACGTGGCCCTCGACGCTCAACTCCTTGACGGCGACCTTGGCGCGTAGCCGGCGCAGGTAGCTGGCGAGGCTGGCGACGGGGACGAACACCTCGCCGGCGACGAGGCTGGGGCCGAGCTTCTTGGCGCGGATGGGGTAGAAGCGGGCCGCCCACTCGTCGGCAGCAGTCTTGTCGTCGGCGAGCGTGCCGCCCAGCCGGGCGACCATGCGCTCCAGGTCGGCCTTGGCGGCGGCGAGGTCGGGCTCGCGGAAGACCAGCAGGACGGCGCACTTGCCTGCGAACGGGTTCTTGCGGGCGCCCGTGGCCTCGGCGCGCAGGGCGAAGAAGTCCTCGTTGTGAAACATCGCGTGCTTGACCTTCCACTTGGAGGTCGCCTCGGCGATGACAGCCTGCACCGCCTTCTCGTCCTTGACTGTGATGAGCACCGGCTTGTCCACGCTGGCCTCGACCACCTTGAGCTTGATGCGGGTGATGACGCCGGTGGAGCCGCCCAGGCCGACAAGGAAACTGCGGCCCTCGGCGTCGCGCAGGTGGAAGCGGGTGCCGTCGGGGTTGACCCCCTCGACCTCCACCACCGACTTGCCGATGTTGCCGGAGCGCGTCGAGTGGATGCCGTGGCCGTCCATCGCCACGAAGCCGCCGATGGTCGCGGCCAGCGCGGAGGTGGGATAGCAGGGCAGCTCGAGGCCGACGTCGTTGAGGCGCTTCTGGAGGTCCCAGACGACCACGCCGGCGTCCGCGGTGACAGTGAGCGCCTTCTCGTCGATGGCGATGAAGGCGTCCATCGGCGTGAGGTCGAGGACGATGCCGCGGCGCTTGGGGACGGCCCCGCCGAGGGCGCTCGTGGCGGCGGCGCGCGGGGTGATGGGGATGCGGCGCTTGTTGCAGAACTGGATGGTGGTCTCGACGTCCTCGATGGTGCGGCAGCGCACCACCGCGTCGGCCTTGCGCTTGACGAGCAGGTCCACGATGGCGGGCGGCGCGCCGACGTCGGTCGAGTAGACCAGGCGGTCCGCCTCCGACACGAGGACGTTGTCGCGGCCGACGCGGGCGGCCAACTGCTCCAGGTCGCGTGCCTTGATCATGGGACCGGGCGGCCGACCCCTGGTTTCCACTTAAGGGATGCGACGGCCCAACAGGAGGACGCCGCTCCCCGGCGAGCAGGGATTCCGGGGAGTTCGGGGATGGCCTTGGCGTTGGCGTTTCGGAGAGCCTCGCTGATGGGTTCCCCGAAATCCCCGGAATTCCTGCTGGGCAGGTGCATCCAGGGACAGTTCTGCTGCGTGTCGGCAACATTTAAGCGCGGGGCGCGGACTTATGAAGCGATGCGGGGCGTCCTCGCCGCAGTCGCCGCCTTCCTGCTGGCCGGCTGCGTCGGCGCCGCCCCCGGCAGCCCCGCCCCGGAGACTGGACGCATCGACGGCGCGGTGGTGGACGGCTTCCTCAACCCCTACGCCTACCAGAACGTGACCCTGCTCAACCTCGGCCTGGTGGACCAGACCAGCAAGCTCGGCGGCTTCACGTTCCGCGACGTCCCGCCCGGGACCTACACGCTCATGGCGCAGAGGCCGGGCACCGACGGCGACGTGAAGGTAGTCGAGGTGCGGCCGGGGCAGGTCACCCGCGTCATCCTCCAGATGCTCCCCCACCGCGACGCGCTGCCGTTCGTGGACTCGTTCAAGAACACCGCGCGCACCGACCTCGCGGTGCCGGGGGCCGACTGCCCCGACTGCTCCTGGGGCAAGTTCGTCCTGGAGCGGCCGGAGGAGATCGTCCTGCGCGCCCAATGGGACGCAGCACCCGTGGGCGGCAACCGCCTGACGCTCCAGCTCGCCACCGACGACGGCCGGGTGCTGGGCTCCGCGACCGGCGACAGCCCGCTGGAGCTTGCGGTGCGGGGCGACCTGCCGAGCCAGGAGCGCATCCGGGTGCTCGTCCACTTCGCGGACGACTTCACGCCGCGGCCGCTGCAGATGGCCTCGGTGCTGGACCTCTACTATGGGGCGGGCCGGGCCGAGCAGGCCAACCGCTAGGCGTCGGCAGCCTCTAGCCGGACACGGCCGTCACCGTCAGGGTGCCCGTGTAGCTGCCGGGCGGCAGGCCGGTGGGGGCCGTGAGCTGGAAGTAGGTCGTCTTGGTGCTGGAGGCGCCGGAGACGAGGTCGAAGCCGGACAGCGTGGCGGCCGAGCCGGTGAGGGCGGCGGAGCCGCTCATGTCGCTGGCCAGGCTGTAGGCGATGCTGCCGACCGGGATGCTGCTGCTGGAGTAGGTCAGCGCCGTGCCCGAGACCTGCGTGTCGATCTGCTGGTTGCCGTAGTTCTGCACGCCCAGGCTGGTGATGGAGCCGGCCGCGCCGGGGCTGATGCCGGAGCCGCCCAGGTCCAAGGTGGAGGGGGTGTTGAGGGCGACCAGTTGGCCGTAGTTGAAGGTGGCAAGCGTCAGGGCGTTGGTGCCCGTGAGGGCGCCCGCGTCGGTGGCGATGGCCTTGACCTTGTAGGTGCTGGTGGTGAGCGCGGCGGCGTCGTAGAAGCTCATGGCGAGCGCCTTGGTGTAGGTCGCCTCGAGGAGCGAGCCGCTGCTGAAGGTGCCCGCCGCCTGCGCCAGGTGGACGGTGGTCCCGTCGGGCCTGATGATGCCCACCGTGACGCCGGAGATGTCGTTGAAGCCGTTGATGTCCGCCGCCACGACGGTCGCCGTGACGGTGGCACTGCCGCCGGCCACGGGGGTCAGGCTGCCGCTGGTCAGCCCAGACAGCGTGATGGAGACGATGGTGGGCGCGACGTTGACGATGCTCGCCGACAGGTCGACGGCTCCCGCCGTGGGGGCGACCGCGAGGGGCAGCGCGAGCATGAGGCCAAGGAGAATGGACGTTCGGCGCATTGGGTTGCGATGCCTCCCGCCAGAGAGACATCCTTGGTGTTCGGCTGGAGCGTATTTCCCGCTTCGCAGCAATCCCTAAGTAGCTCCAGGAAGGCAACAGGGACGTTATAAGAGGGTCCAAGAAGGGGCGTGGGCCGCATCGGGCTCTTTTTTCAGGGCCCATGGCTAGGCCGGCGCGATGCTTGACTACCACCGCCTCGGCAAGCTCCCGGCCAAGCACCACATCCAGCTCAAGCGGCCCAAGGCGGACCCGGCGGCGGACGGCTGCCCCGTCTACTACGAGCACTGCCTGACGCGCAAGGGCTTCGACGGCGGCTACAGCATCGCCTACCGGCGCCACAACCCCGCGATGGAGGTCACAAGCCGCGCCTCCAAGCTCAGGGACACCTTCCAGCCCGCCGAGGCCCCGCTGCGCCGTCGCCACCTCGTCACCCCCGGCCTCGCCGGCAAGGGCACGCTCTGGGAGTCGCTGCGCATCGTGGCGGGCAACGACGACGTGCGCATCGGCACCAGCCAGCCCACCGTCCCCGACACCGGCCTGGTGGCCAACGGCGACGGCGACCTGCTGCTGTTCCTGCACGAGGGCTCCGGCACCCTCGCCAGCGAGCTGGGCGATGTGGAGCTGCGCCGCCACGACTACGTCTGGGTACCCCGCGGCCTCGTCCACCGCATCCGCTTCGCCAAGGGCCCCACCCACGTGATGTGGATGGAGTGCCGCGCCGGGCTGGAGATTCCCTCCAACTTCCGCAACCCCACGGGCCAGCTCAGGATGGACGCGCCCTACAGCCACCGCGACTTCCGCCGCCCGCACGCGCTGTCGAAGCCCGACAAGGCGGACGGCACGAAGGAGGGCTTCCCCGTCCTGCTCAAGCGGGGCGACCAGGTCACCGAGCGCGTCCTGCCGCACCACCCCTTCGACGTCGTCGGCTGGGACGGCACCGCCTACCCCGTCGCCTTCAACATCCACGACTACCAGCCCAAGACCGGCCTCGTCCACCTGCCGCCGCCCATCCACACCACCTTCCTCGGCGGCAGGGGCAGCTTCGTCGTCTGCTCCTTCGTGCCGCGCAAACTGGACTACCACCCGCAGGCCATCCCGTGCCCCTACCCGCACTCCAGTGTCGACTGCGACGAGCTGCTGTGGTACGTCGAGGGCCAGTTCGCCAGCCGCAAAGGGGTCGGCCCGGCCAGCGTCACGCTGCACCCCGCCGGTATCCCGCACGCGCCCCAGCCCGGCCGCTACGAGGCGAGCTTCGGCGCGCAGCAGACCGACGAGATGGCCGTCATGGTGGACACCTTCAAGCCACTCCACGTCACGCAGTCCGGCGCCAAGGCGGAGGACCCGGCCTACCACGCCTCCTGGATGGCCGGCAAGGCCGCGAAGGGCAGCTACGTCGACTGAGGCCCTAAACCATGGAGGGCACGCCCATGGAAGCAGCTTGAATCCGCGCCATCCGCGCAATCCGCGGTTTGGCTGGCGCGGCTTCTCCCCGACGAAACCGCGGATGGCGCGGATTCCCGCGGATGAACCAGACTCCGTGGAATCCATGGGTCGGTGGGGGACAAGTCTAGGGGCAAAGCGACTGAGGTCCGCCATCCGCTTTTCCCCTGTGTCAGCGGGCCGGCCCGAGCGTCCGCGCCCCCGTGTGCAGCGCGAGGTGCGCGACCCGTCCGTCCTGGTCCCAGCTCAGGACGAAGACCCCCTGCCCCACCTCCGGCGCGAGCGCCCACTCGACGAAGGCGACGTTGCGCTTCACCACGGCGGCCTGCACGGCGAACGCCAGGCCGGGCGACCGCGCGCGGACGTCCTCCAGCCAGCGCAGGAACTCCTCCCTGTCCAGCGTCCCCGCGCCCGACACGTCGCACACCGCCCGGTAGGCCAGGAGGGCGGCCACCGCCTCCAGGGGGGCGTCGCCGAGGGCTGCCGTGAAGGCGCGGGAGCGGGCCTCGAGGTCCATGGGCGCAGGAGACCTGCGCCCGTCATGTCTCTTTTCAACCCGCGCCCGGTGCCCTGGGCATGGTCGAGGTCGTGGCCGTCGGGCCGAAGCAGGTCGCCGCCGAGGCGTTCATCGTGGGCGTCGACGTCGAGCGCCGGGCGCCGGGCCTCAAGCTCCTCGGGCTGGACAAGGACGAGGCGGTGCGCAAGGTCCTGGACAACAAGGCGGTCTCGCTGGCGTTCAAGACCGTCCGCTCCCTCCCCACCGCGAAGGGCTGGGTCCTGCTGGTGGGCTCCGGCGACAAGGCCCGCCTGAGCCAGGAGAAGATCGGCACGCTGGCCAACCTGGGCGTCCGCGCCGCGGCGGGGCTGGGCTGCAAGGTCGCCGCCACCACGCTCGTCACCGACACCTGGGCCGACGCCAAGGCCGCGCAGGCCGTCACACAGGGCACCCTCATCGGCGCGCTCGACTTCGACCAGTGGAAGTCCAAGCCCGCCCCCAAGGACGGCAAGGAGGCGCCGCCGCCCCCCAAGCTCGCCACGCTCCAGGTCGTGGTCCCGCCGAACCCAAGCATCCGCAAGGCCATCGCGCGCAGCCTCCTCGCCGCCGAGGCCGTCAACGACGCGCGCCTGCTCTCCAACACCCCCGCCAACGTCGCGACCCCCAAGTTCCTCGCCGCCGAGGCCACCCGGCGCGGCAGGAAGAACGGCTTCACGGTGGCGGTCAAGGGCCGCGCGGAGCTGCGGAAGGAGGGGTTCGGCGCGCTGTGCGGCGTGGCGCAGGGCTCGGCCAACGAGGAGCAGCTCATCACGATGGACCACCACCCCAAGGGCGCCAAGAAGACGCTCGTCGTGGTGGGCAAGGGCGTCTGCTTCGACTCCGGCGGCATCAGCCTCAAGCCGGGCGACAAGATGTGGGAGATGAAGTACGACAAGGTGGGCGCCTGCAACGTCATCGCCCTCATGGCCGTCCTCGGCCGCCTCGGCGTCAAGCACCGCGTCGTCGGCATCGTGGCCGCCGTCGAGAACATGCCCGGCCCCACCGCGCAGCGCCCCGGCGACATCGTCACCGCCAAGGACGGCACCACCATCGAGGTGCTCAACACCGACGCCGAGGGCCGTCTCATCCTCGCCGACGCCCTCGCGCACGCGCACACCTTCAAGCCGACCTGGATCATCGACATGGCCACCCTCACCGGCGCCTGCGACTTCGCCGTCGGCCCCACCTACGTGGCCCTCATGTCCAACAGCGACGCCTTCGCGCACAAGCTGCTGGTGGACTCCGGCGCCGCGGGCGACAAGGCGTGGCAGTTGCCGCAGGGGGAGGAGTTCGACGAGGCCAACAAGGGCACCTACGCCGACCTGCAGAACATCAGCCTCACCATCCGCGCCGGCGCCAGCATCGGCGGCTCCTTCCTGCGCCACTTCGCCCGCGACGCGACCTGGGCGCACCTCGACATCGCCAGCAAGGCATGGACCTCAGGGACGGACTACTTCGCGAAGGGGCCCACGGCGGCGGGGCTGCGGATTGTTTTGCAGAGGATTCTGGAGGAATGACCCTGAAGTGCCACCTATGCTCTGGAGAAGCCAAAGGGTGGCTTCTCTCTGGAGAGGGCCGGCTGTCGAAGGTCGAGTGCCCCCACTGCGCCCCCCATGTTCTTCAAAGGCCTATCAGCGTCCAACTGGACGAGTTGTCCCCAGAACAACTTGTGAAGCTTCGTGGCTTGGCTTTCGAGCGTCACCTGCACGATGGGATTCCCTTGCATATCTCATCGGACGCCATCGACGCGCTACTCGCGCAGGCGCCTCAGGATTATGTCGAGCAGTCGCAGAGATTTCTTCGGAGCATTGGCAAACTTGCGGGAACCGTTGGGCAGTTCCATGACGTTGACTTCCTCATTGACTACCCTCTAGCGTTCGTTCAAGACCCGATGGGCGCCGCGTTTATTGTTAGGGAGCTTGGCCAAGAGGGGCTTTGGAACTTGCCGGCGTCGAGACGAATCAGAAGCACAACGCAGAATACCTTCTGATTTGCCCAAGGCTGAAGCTGCGAGTGACAGCCAAAGGATGGGCGGCCCTGCGGACTGAAACCCCGCAAACAAGCCTCACTGTGTTTGTCGCAATGCGTTTCAAGCCAGAGTTCGACGACTTGTATTCCCTTGGCCTGAGCGCTGGCGTGAAGGCGGCAGGATTCGAGCCTATCCGTGTTGACCGCACGACGCACGTCAACCGAATCGACGACCAGATTCTTCTGGAAATCCAGCGCAGCCGGTTTGTCGTCGTCGACACGACCGAACACAACTCGAACACGCTTTTCGAGGCTGGCTATGCCCTTGGGTTGGGGAAGATTGTCATCTGGGCCTGCCGCCGCGGGGATGAAACCAAGCTCGACTTTGATTTCCGCCAATACAACCAAATGCCTTGGGATGGCCAAGACCTGCCTGATTTTGCCGCGCGTTTGAGCGCAGCAATCGAGCAGTTGGTTGGGCGGGGCGTTCCGAAATCAAGATAGATGCGGGGGGCTCTCGCACATTGGCTATGGCAAGTGAACGCAGCCTCGTCGAGACCGCCCTGCGCGAGGAAATCCGCCACGGCGCCCTCGGCTTCCTCCGCCGCCGCAAGCGCCTCTCCCGCTGCTACCACCTCCTGCGCGCTGAAGGCGTGTCCCGCAGCCGCGCCCGCAAGCTCGCCAAGGGCGTCCGGGTCGCGGCGCGGCGGCTGCGCGGGGCGAAGGAACTGAAGGAGCGCGAAGTCAAGACCGCGCTGGACCTGATTCTGGCCTAGACTGGGCCAAGGCCTGTCCGTCCCACCCAAGAAACCTGTGTCCTTCGGAAGCGTCAAGTATGGGCGTTTCCCACTTCGTGCAATGGCCTTCAAGCGCCAGGTCCTCCTCCACAAGGACGGGGATGGCTGGTGGATTGCAGAGGTGCCAAGCCTTCCTGGTTGCGTCAGCCAAGGCCAGACCAAGGCGGAGGCCATCGCGAACGTCAAGGAAGCCATCCAGTGCCACACCGAGGCGCTGGAGGAGCTGGGCAAGCCCGTCCCCGAGGACGACTACCAGCAGGCCACCTTGGTCGTGGTCGGCTGAAGCTTCCCCGCGACCTTTCCGGACTTGCGGTGGGAAAGGCCCTGAACCGGCTGGGGTTTGTGCAGGTCCGGCAACGGGGCAGCCACGCGACGTTCCACCACCCGGGCCGTGACCGGGAGGTGACCGTGCCGATGAAGCCCGCCATCGCCGTCGGCACCCTCGCCTCCATCCTGCGGCAGGCGGACCTCGGAGTGGGGGAGTTTCTTGGCGCCCTCTGAATCCCTCAAATAGGTCCGTTTCCTGGCCTTTGCATGGTCCTGGAAGGGCTTGGGGACTCCCTGCGCTCCACCCTGAAGAAGCTCGCCAACGCGGGCCGCATCGACGCGGCGCTCATCAAGGAGGTCACGCGGGACATCCAGCGGGCGCTCATCCAGGCTGACATGAACGTGCGGCAGGTGCTGGCCCTCAGCAAGGTCATCGAGTCGCGGGCGCTGGAGGAGAAGCCGCTGCCCGGCATGAGCAACCGCGAGCACGTCATCCGCATCGTCCACGACGAGCTGGTGAAGCTGCTCGGCTCCCCGCGCAACATCCCGCTGCGCTCGGGCCAGGTCATCATGATGGTGGGCCTCTACGGGCAGGGCAAGACGACGACCACCGGCAAGCTCGCGCTGCACTTCAAGAAGAAGGGGATGCGCATCGCGGTCATCGCCGCCGACGTCCACCGCCCGGCCGCGCACGACCAGCTCAAGCAGCTCGCCGACAAGGTGCAGGTCGCCTTCTACGGCGAGAAGGACTCCAAGGACGCCGCCGGCATCGTCAAGCGCGGCCTCGCCGAGTTGCGTAAGAAGAACGACATCGTCATCGTGGACACCGCCGGCCGCGACAAGCTGGAGGACGCGCTCATCGAGGAGATGAAGCGCATCTTCGAGGCCGCGAAGCCCGACGAGAAGTTCCTCGTCATGGACGCCGCCGTGGGCCAGCAGGCGGAGTCGCAGGCGAAGGCGTTCCACGACGCGGTGCAGGTCACCGGCGTCATCATCACCAAGCTCGACGGCACGGCGAAGGGCGGTGGCGCGCTGTCGGCGGTCGCGGCCACCGGGGCCCCCGTGGTCTTCATCGGCACCGGCGAGCACGTCGACGAGCTGGAGCCGCTCGACCCCAAGCGCTTCATCGGCCGCCTGCTGGGCATGGGCGACCTGGAGGCGCTGCTGGAGAAGGCGAACTCCGCCATGAAGGGCGAGGACGCCGAGAAGGTGGCGCGCAAGATGCTCAGCGGCCGCTTCAGCCTCAACGACATGAAGGGCCAGATGGACATGGTGCAGAAGATGGGCCCCCTCGGCAAGGTGGCGCAGATGCTGCCGGGCAACCTGGGGGCCGCGATGCAGGGCCGCGACATGGACGCGACCCAGCAGAAGCTGCGCCACTTCCGCGTCATCCTCGACTCGATGACGGACGAGGAGCGCGACGACCCCAGCCTGCTCAAGTCGCCCCGCATCGGCCGCATCGCGCGCGGCTCCGGCCGCCCCGTCAACGAGGTGCGCGAGCTGCTGAAGTACTACGAGGCCACGAAGGGCATGATGAAGGGCATGGGCTCGAACCGCAAGATGATGCGCCAAATGTCGCGGCAGATGGGAAAAGGCAAGGTATAGTCGGGCGATTCGCTGGCTTCATTCTTGAGACGTGAAGAGGGGGAACCTTTGCATTGAATTATAGGGCAATGGTCAATGCCAATTCCATGGCAAATTTATCTTTGCAGATATGTTCGCTTATCTTCCTGGCCTCTATGGTTGCCCAACCTGCGGCAGCAGCCGAATGTGACAACGGCGACAATTCGGACAATTGTGATGTGGAGTACATAGAATACATCATTGGAGCATCGGGGCCAATTTCGATTCTCAATCCCGCATCCTGCAAGGACGCCAAGTGTGGACAGGAAGGAATCGGGCCGACAAGCGTCCTTGAGGATGCCGACTGCACTAGCGCTAATCTCCTTGGCTGTGGTGGTGCAGGCACCGGGGCAACCAGCGGGGCAGGGGATGCAAGCTGCACATCTTCAGGTCAAGATGGATGTGGGCAGGAAGGAGGCAATGGGGCGACAAGCATCATGGGCAATGCATCATGCAACTCCTCGGGGACACATTCTTGTGGCAATACAGTTGGAAGGGGTGCCGTTAGTGTGATGGGCAATGCCGACTGCAACTCCTCAGGATTTGCCTCATGCGGGTCTGCAGAAAGTATTGGGGCTGCAAGCGTGATGGGTGAAGCGCATTGCTCTTCCGTCGGCGACCATTCGTGCGGAAGCACTGGCATTGGCGCCGTCAGTATCCTTGGCAGTGCCAGTTGCAGTTCGACAGCTCAGGACGCGTGCGGATTTACAGGAATCGGGGCAATTTCAGTCTTTGGAAATGCTTCGTGCAGTGGGACTTGTGGCAGTCCAGACCAGGGAAGCATTGATAAAGTTGGATTTGGAGCCGTCTCTGTAGCTGGCCATGCCTCGTGCGACAACGAGTTCGATGTCTTTGTGCCTGCATCTTTGGCTAGTGCCCAATGCATTGGGGGCGCAGACGTGGTAGAGCAGTTGTGGCCTAATCCGTAACTACTCTAATGGGCTTGGGACACTTGATATGGAACCACCGCAGGCTTCCTTTGCGAGTTGGGACCATCACCTAGTCACATTCGTGCGTGAACCATGTGCGATGTGCAAGCCAAGCTGCGGAGTAAGCACAAGCGGTGCGACCGATGGGTCGATTCCAGAAGCAGAGTTACTATGACTGCCAAACTATTAAGGCTGGGCACTGCGCTCCCTACTCATGCACTGGCTGGCGCCCGGCGCCTTCGCCTTACTCCTGGCCGCGGGCTGCCTGCAAACTCCTCCGTCGGCGTCGCCCGCGCCCGCCCTGCAATCCCTGTCTGTGACCTGGAGCACGCTGCCCTTCACGGGGACCGAGACCAAGCTGGCGGTGTCCTCCAGCGGCGTGCTGTTCTACGCCGGCGCCCGCGCCGACCCCAATGCCCCCGTCGACGGCATGGTCAGCACGCTCCACCGTTCGCGCGACGGCGGCGCGACCTGGCAAGAGGTGACGCCGCGCCTCCCGACCGGCGACACCGCGCCCCCGAGCGGCTCCGTGGACCCCATCACGACGGTGGACCCAGACACCGGCCGCGTCTTCTTCGCGAGCATGTTCCCGCGCGACGTGTGCGGCTTCGTCTCCTGGAGCGACACCGAGGGGGACACCTGGATGCACAGCCCGTTCCTGTGCGGCACCCACCCGCCGTTCGACCACCCGTTCATCGTCACCTCCCACCCCCGCGTCCTGCGGCCCGTCGGCTACCCCAACCTCGTCCACGTCTGCGTCAACCAGGTCGGGGACACCCAGTGCCTGCGCAGCCTCGACGGCGGCCTGACCTGGAGCCCCGGCACCCCGCCGTTCGCCGGCCTCGACCCATCCTCCGACGGCGGCCTGGACGGGTTCCCGCAGGGCTTCTGCGGCGGGCTCGAGGGCCCGGTCGTCGCGGCGCCGGACGGCACGCTCTACGTCCCGCGCCAGTACTGCGAGCGCCCCTACCTGGCCGTCAGCCGCGACGACGGCACCACCTGGAGCACGCTCCGGGTCAGCCCGAAGAGCGCACTGGAGGGCCCCGACCCCGCCCTCGCCGTCGACCGGGAGGGGAACCTCTACTACGCCTGGGCGGACATCCTGGGCACCGCGTGGCTGACCACCAGCCGGGACGGCGGCTCCGCCTGGAGCGACGCGGCGCGGGTGAGCCCCGAGGGCGTGACGGCGCAGTTGCCCACCGTCGCCGCGGGTGGGCCGGGCCAGGTCGTCGTCGGGTTCCTTGGAACCCGGGACCTGCCGCGCGGGTTCCTGGAGACGGACTTCGACCTCTACGAGGACGACCGGCCCCTGGACGGGACCGTGATGCGCGCCGCCTGGCACGCCTGGGTCGCTGCGAGCAGCGACGCCTTCTCGGGCCAGCCTTTCAATGCGACCCTGGCGAGCGACCCGGCGCAGCCCCTGGTGCGCGGCCACTGCGACGCCCGCTACTGCCCCGGCCCCTTCTCGGACTACAACGGCGCGGTGGTGGCCCCCAGCGGGCGCGCCTTCCTCACGTTCGTCGACTGGTGCCCCGGCGACTGCGCGACGGCGGACGGCGTGCGGAACCGGGAACCTGGCGCGGCGTCCCTGGCGGCGCTGTCGCCCTGGGGTCCGTGACGGCGGCCTTTTAGGACGGTCCCCCGGTCGCGCCGTTGCCCATGCCGCCTGCCCTGTCGGCCGCAGAGACGCGCCTCCTGAGAGCGCTCCCCGCCGACGGCCGCGAGGTCGCGGTGGCCAGCCTGGTGCCGGGCACGTTCGCCACGGAGGGCGAGGCGATGCAGGCGGCCGGCGCCCCGGAGCGGCACGGCCTCGTCGCGCTGCGCGAGGAGCAGGCGACGCTGCACAGCCTCTCCCCCGAGGGGCTGGAGTACCGTGCCAAGGGGCTCCCCGAGCGCCGCGCGGTGCAGGCCCTCCTGGCGGCCGGCGGCTCGCTACCCCTGGCGGACCTTGCGCCCAAGGGCGGCCTGGACCCCGCGCTCGCCACGGTCGCGGTCGGCTGGCTGCGCAAGAAGCAGTGGGCCACCGTCCAGAAGACGCCCGCGGGAACGATGGTCGCGCTCACCGGCAAGGCCGCGCCGCCGCTCGGCCCCGACGAGGAGGTCCTCCAGGAGCTCGCGGCCGAGCCCCGCACCACCCGGCTCCCCGGCGCCATCTCCCTCCTGGCCCAGCGCGGCGGCATCCTCGTCGAGGCGCTGCGGACCAGCCGGTTCATCCGCCTCACGCCCGAGGGCGCCAAGACCGTCAAGGGCCTCGACCCCGCCGCGGCCACCGCCATGGAGGTCAACCAAGTCACGCCGGAGCTGGTCGCGCGCTGGGCCAGCCTCACGCCCGCACAGAAGGCGCAGCAGCGGCTCCGCCCCTTCGAGTTCAGCGTCCCCGTGGCCGTGCCCGCGCCCGGCAAGCCGCACCCGCTGACGCAGCTCTTTGAGGAGGTGCGCGATGTCTTCTGGAGCCTCGGCTTCACCGAGATCGCCGGCGACTACGTCGAGTCCGCGTTCTGGAACATGGACGCCCTGTTCATCCCGCAGGACCACCCCGCCCGCGAGATGCAGGACACCTTCTACCTCAAGGAGCCCGCCACCCAGCCGGTCCCGCCCGCGCTGTTCTCAACGGTGCAGAAGGTCCACCAGACCGGCGGCGGCACCGGCAGCGCGGGCTGGGGCGGCGCGTTCAGCCGGGAGGTCAGCAAGAAGGCCCTGCTGCGCACCCACACCACCGTCACCACCATCCGCCACCTCGCGGCGCACCCCAACCCGCCCGCCAAGGTGTTCGGCATCGGCCGCGTCTTCCGCAACGAGGCGATGGACGCCACCCACCTCCCCGAGTTCCACCAGATCGAGGGCATCCTGGTCGAGGAGGGCGCCACCTTCCGCACCCTCATCGGCGTCCTGCGCGAGTTCTACACCCGCCTCGGCTTCCCCGAGGTCAAGTTCCGCCCCAGCTACTACCCCTACACCGAGCCCAGCCTCGACGTCGCCGTGCGCTGGAACAACCGCTGGCTGGAGTTGGGCGGCGCCGGCATCTTCCGCCCCGAGGTCAGCCAGCCTTTGGGGGTGCCGTGTCCCGTGTTGGCGTGGGGCCTCGGCCTGGAGCGCCTCGCGATGCGAAGGTTCGGCTTGACGGACATCCGCCAACTATACGTCTCGGACCTTGAGTGGCTGCGCAAGCAACCGCTCGTGTGACTACGGGCCGAGCAGTTTCAGGTATGTGTCGGCCTCGGGCGATTTCGAGAACTCCGTGACGGCGCTGTCGGGGAGCTGTGCCATCAGTCCGTCGAGCCGCTTCATGAGCGCCTGCACCTCGGGCTCCGTGACGCCGCTGCCCAGCGCGCCCTTGGCTGCCGGGTCCGCGGCCGATCCACGGCGCATGACGGCGACGAGCGCCGGGTTTCGCGCGCGGCGGGACGCGCCGAGTTTGCCCAGGAAGAAGAACACGATCACGGAGCCGATGAGCGCCAACGGCGCCAAGGCGAGGTAGGTGGGCAGGCTGAGACCGCCCAGGCTGGATTCGCGGGATGAGTCGGTCAAGTAGTCGTTCCGCAGCCAGTAGAGGGTCCACAGGGCGTCGATGATGAGGAACGCGAGCCCGACGCCGACCAGGATCTGCGCGAGCAGCACTTGGCCGTTCTCGTAGCGCAACGCCTCCGTGAGCTCGTTGCTCCCTGGATCGACGGGAAGGTCGGCGGGGCGGCGACGGGGTTGGAACAGGAAAAGGACGCCGAGAACGAGGCCGACGAAGACCAGGACGCCCCCGATGAGGTCGCCGCGGATCCCCGCCGGTCGGAAGAGGTCGCCGTTCTGGCTGCCGTAGAGGAACGTGGCCGAGACGAGCC
>JBHELM010000149.1:0-8319 GCA_046352715.1 Thermoplasmatota archaeon
CACGCTGGAGAACCTCTACATGCCGAACGCCAACAAGGTCCTGCACGCCATCGAGCAGGTCGTCAACTTCTGAACGGGAGGAATGGACCCATGACCTTCAAGTTCAAGCTCCCGGACATCGGCGAGGGCATCCAAGAGGGCGAGATCGTCCGCTGGATCAAGAAGGAGGGGGAGGCGGTGGCGGAGGACGAGCCGTTCGTCGAGGTGATGACGGACAAGGCGACCGTCGAGCTGACGAGCCCGCGCAAGGGCACCATCGCCAAGCAGCACCTGAAGGAGGGCGAGATGGCGAAGGTGGGGCAGGTCATCGTGGAGATCGAGGAGGGTGGCGTCACCGCGTCGCCCAGCACCCCGACGTCGGCCCCTGCCGCCGCCGCGGCTCAGACGCCGAAGGAGGCTCCCAAGGCCGACACGAAGGCCACGCCGGTCAAGCCCGACGCAAAAGAGGAGAAGACCCTGTTCGAGCTGCCCAAGGAGATTGCGGCGGCGACCAAGGTCATCCAGCGGCGCGAGAGCGGCAGCGGGACCGGAGCGCCGGCCGTCGTGCCGCACTCCACACGCCCAAGTCTCCCCTCCGGCTACAAGGCGACGGCGGCGCCCGCGGTGCGCAAGTACGCGCGCGAGAAGGGCGTCGACATCAACCAGGTCCTGGGGACGGGGCAGAACGGCCGCGTCACCCGCGAAGACCTGGATGGCTTCGGCAAGCGCCCCACGGCGCCCGCCGCCGAGACCCCGGCGCAGGGCGGCGCGCGCTTCAGCTACGCGGACGTCAAGTACAGCAGCGACCCCAGCCGCGAGGAGCGCGTCCCGCTGCGGGGCCTGCGCCGCACCATCGCCAAGGCCATGGAGCGCAGCAAGTTCACGGCGACCCACTTCACCTACGTGGCCGAGGTGGACTGCGACAAGCTGGTGGCGCTGCGCGACGCGGCGAAGGCGACGGCGGAGGAGCGCGGCGTCAAGCTGACGTTCCTGCCGTTCATCGTCAAGGCTGCCGTCGCAGCCCTGCGGCGGCACCCGGAGGTCAACGTCGCCTTCGACGAGACGACGCAGGAGATCGTCAAGAAGTCCTACGTCCACATCGGCGTGGCGACCGCGACCGACGCCGGCCTCATCGTCCCCGTCGTGAAGGACGCCGACCGCAAGGGCCTCCTCGACATCGCGCGCGAGGTCGCGGACCTCTCCGAGCGCACCCGCGCCGGCAAGGCCAAGCTGGAGGAGCTGCAAGGCTCGACGTTCACCATCACCAGCCTCGGCAAGCTGGGCGGCCTCCTGGCGACCCCCATCCTGAACTACCCCGAGGTCGCCATCATGGGCGTCCACGAGATGAAGCAGGTCCCGGTCGTCAAGGACGGCAAGATTGCCATCGGCTGGCGGATGAACCTCTCGTTCAGCTTCGACCACCGCATCGTGGACGGCTACAACGGGGCGGTGTTCGCCAACACCCTGCTGAAGTACCTCGAGGACCCCCAACTCCTCCTGCTGGAGTCGCTGTGATGGCCCTGGCCCCCCAGGGTCAGGCCCAGGAGCAGGCCCCCAAGCCAGCCTTGGGCGACGCCTACGACGTCGTCGTCATCGGCGCGGGCCCCGGCGGCTACGTCGCGGCCATCCGCTGCGCCCAGCTCGGACTCCGCACGCTCTGCGTCGACGAGGGCAAGCTCGGCGGCGTCTGCCTCAACGTCGGCTGCATCCCCAGCAAGGCCATCATCAGCGCGGCGAAGGACCACAAGCACGCCCTCGGCGGCGCGGAGAAGGGGCTGACCTACGCGGACCCCATCATCGACATGAAGGCGATGGTGAAGTGGAAGCAGGGGGTCGTGGACCGCCTCGTCAACGGCGTCGCCGGGCTCCTGAAGGCCAACAAGGTCGAGGTCGCGCAGGGCCGCGCCGCCTTCACCGCCCCCGATGCCGTGGAGATCGTCGGCGCCGCCGGCAAGCACCTGGTGAAGGCGAAGGCGTTCATCGTCGCCACGGGGAGCGGCACGATTGAAATCCCCGGCTTCAAGTTCGACGAGAAGAAGATCCTCTCCTCGACCGGCGCCCTGGAGCTGGCCCAGGTGCCAAGGCACCTGTGCATCATCGGCGGCGGCGTCATCGGACTGGAGCTGGGCTGCGCCTACGCCAACCTGGGCAGCAAGGTCACCGTCGTCGAGATGATGGACCAGCTCGTCCCCGGCGTCGACCAGGAGATCGCCAAGGGGCTGGAGCGCATCCTCAAGCGCCGCAAGTGGGACATCCACCTCGGCGCCCGCGCCAAGGAGGCCAAGCCCACCGCCAACGGCGTGCGTGTCACGTTCGAGGTCAAGGGCCTGGAGCAGGCCGTCGAGTGCGACCACGTCCTGGTCTCCGTCGGCCGCCGCCCCAACACCCGCGCCCTCGGCCTGGAGCGCGCCGGCGTCAAGGTGGACGAGCGCGGCTTCATCCCCACCGACGCGCAGCGGCGCAGCAGCATCTCGCACATCCACGCCGTCGGCGACGTCACGCACGGCCCGATGCTCGCCCACAAGGCCAGCAAGGAGGGGCTCGTCGCGGCGGAGGCCATCGCGGACCGCCTCAAGGGCACCCGCTCCGGCGCCGCCGCCGACTGGGCCGCCATCCCGGGCGTCATCTTCACCGACCCGGAGATCGCCACCGCCGGCCTCACCGAGGCGCAGGCGAAGGCCGCTGGCCACGACGTCAAGGTCGGCACCTTCAACGTCGCCGCCCTCGGCCGTGCCCTCGCTGCCAGCGAGACGGAGGGGGTCTACAAGGTCATCGCGGACGCCAAGACCGACCGCCTGCTGGGCGTCCACATCCTAGGGCCCAGCGCGAGCGACCTCATCACGGAGGCCGTCCTGGCCCTGGAGATGGGCGCCACCGCGGAGGACCTGGCGCTCACGGTCCACCCGCATCCCACGCTGTCGGAGGGCCTCATGGAGGCCGCCGAGGCGTTGCACGGCAAGGCCATCCACGCCATCAACAAGGCCTAAGCCCTCCATGGACCGCGAAGGGCGCGAAGGCAGGGAACCTCCCTCGCCGATGCCCGCCCTTCGCAGCCAAGGCGTCGGAAGCAAGCCGCGCAAAGGCAACGCTTAGAGGCTTGGCCCCATGGCCCTCGCGTGCCCAGGGCGCCCCGCACCACCCTCGTCATCGAAGGGGGCGGCATGCGGGGCGCCTACGCCAACGGGGTGCTGAGCACCTTCGAGGAGGCGGGCCACGCGCCGTGGGCCCGGGTCTACGGCACCAGCGCGGGCGGCGCGATGGCGGCGTGGTACTCCGCGGGGCAGGCGCGCTACGCCGAGAAGACCTGGGACTACGCGGCCGACCGCCGCATCCTGAGCTACAAGCGGGCCCTCTTCCGGCGCGGCCCCATCCTCGACCACGACGCGCTGCTGGAGATCATCTACGAGAAGGAGCGGCCGCTCGACCAGGACGCCCTGCGGCGCTGCCGGTGGGCCATCATGGTGACCGCCGTGGATATCCACTCCGGCGCCACCGTCTACAAGGACCTGCGCACCGGCCCCATCATCCCCTGGCTCAAGGCGACCGGCCGCCTCCCCTTCGCCTCCGGCGACCCGGTGCTCATCGAGGGCCGGGAGTACCTCGACGGCGGCATCGGCGACCCCATCCCGGTCTACCGGGCGGTGGAGGACGGCTCCAAGGACATCACCCTCATCCTCAACACCCCGCCGGGGCCGCGCCGCAAGGACAACGCCGCCATCGCGCGCTTCACGGCCCGCAAGTACCCGGCGCTGCGGCAGGGCATCCTGCACCACCAGGCGCTCAAGCACGCCGCCATCCACTACGCCGAGGACCCGCCGCGCGGCGTCCGGGTGCGCATCATCCGCCCCGACCACCCGACCGGGCTGCACCGCCTGAGCCGCGACCTCAAGACCATCCACGAAGGCATCCGGCGGGGGCGCGAGGACGGGCGGCGGTTCCTCAAGGCGATGGAGCACGAGGACTGAGGCCTTTCTCTTTGCTCCAGCTAGGGCAAACACAGATTGCCCAGATTTTCACAGATAAGAGAACCTGAATCTGAGGAATTGCACGGAACTTTGAATCCGCGGCATCCGCGCAATCCGCGGTTCGGTCGGTGCGGCTTTGTCTCCCCATGGAACCGCGGATTTCGCGGACCAGTGTGGATCCGATCCGTGGGTTCAAGATGGCGCACTAGGCCGGCGAGGCGGCATCCCCGACGGGCTCGGCCTTGCCCTTGGCCCGCGCCTTGGGTTTCTTCTTGTCCACCAGGTCCTCGGCCTCCTGCTGCTCGGCCTCCATCTCGCGGCCGAGGATGTCCAGCTCGCGCTTGAGGGCGGCGTGGCTCGGGATGTCGCCCAGGACGTCGCGCGCGGAGCCGACCATCGACTCCAGCTCCTTCAGGTCGGTGCGCTTGCCGGCGGGAGCGTCGGGGGCGATGCCGAGGTGGTTGGCGATGCCCTGCAGCGCCTTCGTGACCTCGAACGGCAGGACGATCTTCGTCGCCTGGCCGCGGCCCAGCTCGCCGAGGGCGTCGAGTGACAGGACCGAGAGCGCCTTGGAGTCGAGCGGCGCGCTGCCGAGGGCCAGGACCCGCAGCGCCTGGGCGCGGCCCTGCGCCGTGAGGATCTGCGCCGTGCGCTCGCCCTCCGCCTCCAGGATCTTGCTCTGGCGGACCCCCTCGGCCTGCAGGATGCGGGCGCGCTTGAGGCCCTCCGCCTCCAGCACCGCGGCGCGCTTCTGGCCGTCGGCCTTGAGGATGGCGGCGCGGCGCTCGCGCTCCGCCGAGGTCTGCTCCTCCATCGCGCGCTTGACGCGCTCGACGGGGTCGACCTCGCGGATCTCGACCGCCTCCACGCGCACGCCCCAGGCGTCGGTGGCCTCGTCGAGCAGGTCGCGCAGGCGGGCGTTGATCTTCTCGCGGCTGTTGAGCACCTCGTCCAGCTCCATGTCGCCGATGACGGAGCGCAGCGTCGTCTGCGCCAGCGCCACCGTGGCGAAGCGGAAGTCGGAGACCTCGAAGGTGGCGCGCTCGGCGTCGACGACCTTGGTGTAGATGATGGCGTCCACGTTGGTGGGGGAGTTGTCCTTCGTGATGACCTCCTGGCGCGGCACCTCGAGGACCTGGGTGCGCATGTCCATCCGCACCACCCGGCTGCCCAGCGGGATGACGAGCGACACTCCGGTGTTCAGCTTGCCGCGGTACTTGCCGAGGAAGATGTAGAGGGCCTGCTCGTAGGGCTGGATGACGCGCACGCTGGCGGCCAGCAGGATGATGAGGATGATGGCGGCCACGATGCCTAGCACCACGACGACGGAGACCATTGCCCCGCCGTGGGCCCCGCGCCGCTTGAAGCTGCCGGTGGCAAGTCCCCCGTCCACCAACCGCGAAGGACGCGAAGCGGTCGGGGAAGGCTCGCAGGGTTCGCGCCTTTCGCGGTCCGTCGCGGGTCAGCGCGGCGCGTCCGCCGGCTCGACGACGAGGCGGATGCCGTCGGCGCGCACGACGCGGACGTGGGCGCCGGCCGGGATGGGGGCGTCGGAGCGCGCCGACCAGGTGGAGCCCTTGATGCGGACCTTGCCGGTGTAGGCGCCCGGGACGACGGGGTGGGTCACGGTGCCGAGCTGGCCGGGCAGGCTGTCGGCGGTCATGGTGAGCGGCGCGCGGCCGGCGGGGGCCCAGCGCTTGTAGAGCAGGATGTTGGCGGAGGTGGAGACAAGCGCCGCCAGCGGCCACAGGAACCAGCCGGCGAGGCCGAACATGGCGCCGGGGAACAGCAGGCCGATGGCGCCCATCAGGACGAGGGTGCCACCGGGGACGGCGATGAAGAAGCCGGGCAGCACCGCCTCGGCCAGCAGCAGGAGCAGGCCGACGAAGAGGAAGGCGATGGCGGTCCATGCGGCGGTGTCGAGCAGCGGCACGCGTGCGATTCCGGCCCCCCGCTATTTCAGCGCATCGTTCCTGGAATTCCAGTGAATTTCGATTCCAGCCACGCAGGCGCACGGTCCAGGGCTGGGTCGTTCTGAAATCGCGGTGCGCCCACTGCAACTCCAGGAGTTCACTGGGGGTGCAGGGCAAGGTCGGCCAAGCGGCGCCGCTTGTGGGTGAGCCAGCGCCGCAGCAGGACGCCGAGGGCCGCGAGCGCGGCGGGGACGAGGCTCACGACGAACGCCAGCAGGAGGCCGTTGGGCAGGGAGACCGCCTGCACCAGGTCTTGCCCCGCGTAGGCGGCCCCGGCGAGGATGAAGACGGAAGCGAGGAACCCGTCCAGCGCGCTCCACCAGGTGCCGAGTTGGTAGGCGAGGGCGATCCAGCCGAGGGCGCCGCCCAGCGCCATCGCCTGCGCGCCGACGTCGCGCCAGGACGCCAGGCCGTCAGGCAGGACCGTGGCGGCGACCCAGCCGGCGACCAGGACGCAGAACGCGCCGACGAGGGGCGCCAGCGCCGAGGGGTGGGGCCACTCGTGGCGGGTCGCGACGGCGCGGCCCAGCATCCCGCCCAGCACCGCGAGGCCGGCGGGGAAGCCAGCCACCGGGCAGTCGCAGCCGATGGCGTTGACCCACTGCGCGCTGAACTCCTGGCGGCCCAGGTTCAGGCTGCCGGTGGCGACCTGCTCGATGATGAGGGGGGCGAACAGGAACAGCGGCGCCACCCACGGCCCGCGCACGGCGGCGCCCATCAGGAGGGCGCTGGCGCACAGCAGGCCGACGCTGGAGCGCTGCACCTGCGGCAGGCCCGGGCCGGCGACCGTCGAGGCGAACGCGGCGAGGCAGAAGACGAAGCCGAGCGCCGCCAGCAGGGAGGGCATCCGCACCGTGGCGGCCCAGCCGACCAGGAGGGCGCCCACGACGGCGGCGAGCTGGGGAAGCGCCTGGTAGCCGGAGCCGTCCGTGGGGGCGAGGCTCGGCGCGAGGGCCAGCAGGGAGGCGCCGAGGAGCGCCACGGCGGCGTGGCCGAGGACGGTCTGCGAGTCGAGCGCCTCCACCTCCCGCACCCGGGCGGCGTCGAGGTCGTGGACCACGCCGGCCAACCTCTTCGCGGGGATTTGAGGCTAGGTGGTCCCCTCCGGCGACAGGAAGGGGCGCGGGGCTTGCAGCACACGCTTCAGGGCGTCCTGTCGGGCAGCGCCTTCCATCCGCGGATTGCCCGATGTCCGGGGGTCTGACGTGGAATCAGCGAAATGCGGATGGGCCGGGAGAAGGGAAGCCCACCAGGACAACCCAGGCCCAGGCGAGCGGAGCGCGCATCCGGCAGCGGCAGGCTGAAACCCGTCCCGCCGGTCGCGGCGGCGTGGACATCGGACAGGCCCCCGAGGTCAAGGACCTCCAGGTGGACCGCGCGCTGCGGGTCTCCGAGCTGATGCGGATGTGGCAGGAGGGCGGCGGCTTCACGGCGAAGAAGCTGGCGGTCGCCGCGGACCTGCTGCACCGCATGGTGGCCAACCCCGAGGAGAAGGTCATCCTGAGCTTCCCCGCCGCGCTCTGCGCCACGGGGACGCGCGGGGTCCTCAAGGACCTCGTCAAGCACAAGCTGGTCGACTGCATCATCACGACCTGCGGCACCCTCGACCACGACCTCGCGCGGCTGTGGGAGCCCTACCTCGCCGGCTCGTTCGAGATGGACGACCGCGCGCTGCACCGCGCCGGCGTCAACCGCCTCGGCAACGTCCTCGTCCCCAACTCCAGCTACGGGGAAATCCTGGAGGCGAAGCTGCGGCCCAGGCTGGAGGAATGGTACACCGTGGCCGGCGTCCGCAGCTTCGGCACCCGCGAGCTGTGCCAGATGATCGGCACCTGGATCAGCCACGAGCCGCGCAAGGAGGAGTCCATCCTCTACTGGGCGTGGAAGCACGGCATCCCCGTCTACGTCCCCGGCCCCACCGACGGCAGCGTCGGCGCGCAGGTGTGGATGACCTACCAGTCTCACCGCGACCTGCGCTACGACCTGCTGCAGGACGAGCAGGAGCTGTGCGACTTCGTGTTCGCCGCCAAGCGCCTCGGCTCCCTGATGATCGGCGGCGGCATCAGCAAGCACCACGTCATCTGGTGGAGCCAGTTCCGCAACGGCCTCGACACCGTCGTCTACCTCACCAGCGCCCCCGAGTGGGACGGCAGCCTGAGCGGCGCCCGCGTCCGCGAGGCGGTGTCGTGGGGCAAGGTCAAGGAGGACGCCGCGTGGGAGACGGTGGAGGGCGACGCGACTGTCCTGCTGCCGCTGCTCGTCGCTGACCTGTTTGAGCGGCTTGGCGAGGCAAAGGGTGCGAAGCCGGCCGCCTGAACCACGGATGGCACGGGAGTCGGTTGCATCCACGCAATCCGCGTCATCCGCGGTTTCGTGGGGGCCGAAGCTTCACCAACCAAACC
>JBHELM010000150.1:0-6277 GCA_046352715.1 Thermoplasmatota archaeon
TGAAGTCGAAGCGCGAGGCGGTGAGGAGCTCGAACGTGATTGAGTAATTCCCAGGTGGCTGGGATGAGACTGGGATGGCTAGGGCGCTGACCAACAGGGAAGCAACCAGCACCACATACGTGAGTTTCATGTCGCCCAGACTATGCACAGAGGAAACGATGGTTCACGACTACTTGGACGCTGCTTTTGCTTGCCAGATTTCACCATGACATTTCGTGCTGGGCCTGACTCATCCCCGCGCCGTGATGCGGACCTTCCCAGCCTCGACGCGGATGCTGCGCAGGGCATGGATGGCGACGCCGTGCTGCCCCTCCAGCCGCTCCCGCGCCGCGCCCTTGTCGAGCGCCACCAGGGCCCCGACGACCTCGCAGCCCATCTGCGTGAGCGTCCCGAGCAGGGAGCCGAGGGTGCCGCCGGTGGAGAGGACGTTGTCGACGACCACGACTTTGTCGCCGGGGCCGACGTCGTTGACGTGCAGGGGCGCCTCGCCGCTGTAGCCGGTCTCGGCGTAGGCGACCTGCTCGCCGGGGAGGCCGTACCTGCGCTTGCGCACGATGGTGTAGGGCAGGCCGAGGGCGAGGGCGAGCGGCGCCACCAGCGGCAGCCCCATCGCCTCGGGGGCGAGCAGGAGCGTCGCCTCCCTGCACATCGGCTGGCGGCGGGCCCACCCGACCCACGCCTGCACCAGCTCGGGGGGGCAGCGCGGCACGCCGTCGAGGAGGGGGTGGACGAGGTAGGGGTAGCCGTTGCGGTCCAGCACGAGCGCCTGCTCCAGCGAGGCGTCGAGGGCCGCGAGGGCGCTGGCGGCGTCCGCCTTGGGCTTGCTGCGCAGGCTGACGCGGGCGGGCCTGGCCGCGGCCTTGCGGGGGGCCTTGCCGGTGGGGCTCATCACAGGCACGCCTTGAGGTCGACCAGGAAGCGGCGCAGCGCCTCCTTCGTGACGTGCGGGTTGGCGACGATGCGGATGGCCTGGTAGCGCGGCACGACGTTGACGCTCCAGCCCTTCTGCTGCAACACCATGCGCAGGGCCTGCGGGTCGTCGGCGCGGAAGGTGACGACGCCCAGCTCGGGGCTTGCCACCAGCTCCACGCCCATGTCCTGCAGCTTGGCGGCGAGCCAGGCGGCGTTGTCGAGGCAGGTCTCCGCGACGCTGGCGAACCCCTTGCGGCCGAGGTGGCGGTGGACCGCCCACGCGGCGGCGGCCGCGGCGCCGGGCCGGGTGCCCAGCAGCGTCGACTGGGTCTCGGTGCTGAGGTAGGGGGAGCGCACCGCGCCGAGGCGCCAGTCGCCGCCGTCGCGCAGCAGCAGCGCGCCGCACGGGATGGTGGCCATGCCGCCCTTGTGCGGGTCGAGGCCGAGGCTCCACACCCCGGGCAGCTTGAAGTCGAAGTCGATGGGCTTGCGGCCCGCCTCCTCCAGGAAGGGCAGGAAGTAGCCGCCGTAGGCCGCGTCGACGTGGAGCGGGACGTCGCGGGCGTGGCAGACCCGCGCGATGTCGGCGATGGGGTCGGTGAGGCCCAGCTCCGTGCTGCCCGCGACGGCGACCACGAGGGCGGTGTTGGGCGAGATGGCGGCGGCCATCGCCTTGGCGTCGGCGTGGCCATGGTCGGCCGGCACCACGACGAGGGAGAGCCCCATCAGCAGCGCCGCCTTCTCGAAGCTGAAGTGGGCGGACTCCGGGATGACCACCTCGGTCTTGCCGGTCTTGAGGCGCGCCAGGTGGCAGGCCAGCAGGTTCGCCTCCGTCCCGCCCGAGACCAGGCGGCCGACGGCGCCGCGCGGGGCGTGCATCAGGCCCAGCAGGTCCTCCAGCACCTCCTCCTCGAGTTGCGCGGTGCCGGGGAAGTGGCCGGGGTCGCCCAGGTTGGTCTCCAGGAAGCGCTGGTGGGCGTCGGCGGCAATCTCGTGCGGCGCCGTGCACATGGAGCCCAGGATCTCGCCGCGCTCGAACGAGAAGTCGAGGCTGCGTGCCTGGCGGAGGCCGGCAAGGACCTGCTTGCGGCTCCACCCCTTCTCCTGCATGCTGGGCCCACCGGGAGCGGCGATAAAAGGGCGGCCCTCAGGGGGCCTGGTGCTCCTCGATGCCCAGGGCGACGATGCGCTGCACCGACCGGGTCGCCTTGACCGGGTTGGCCAGGGCGCCGGGGGCGGGCGGCGCCAGCGCCTCGCCCAGGAGGGCCTCGCCGGTGAGGCGGGGGTTCGCGTCCAAGCGCTCGGCGGCCGCCAGGAAGTCGGGCTCGACCCGGGTGAGGTCGGCGAAGCGGTAGAACAGCTCGACCGCGTCCGGGTCGAGGTCGTTCTTCTGCGCGAACTCCCGCGCGCCCTGCGGGGAGCCGAGCGCGCCCAGGAGGGTGTGGGTGTAGGTGTACCCCTTGCGCGCGAGGCGGTCGAGGATGAGCGGCAGGTGGGGGAGCACCTTCGCCGGCTTGCCGGCCTGCTCGACGAGGCGGCCCAGGACGGTGGTGGGAAGGTCGATGCCGACCACCTTGCCGTAGCCGAGGTCGAGGGGCAGCCCGGCCGGCCCGCGCAGCCAGCCCTTCACCGCGTCGTAGAGGCGGCTGAAGGCGAGTTCGCTGAAGTAGCCGAGGAGGAACGCGACGCCGAGGACGCGGGCGTTGTCGGTGACGTTGCCGCCGGGGAGGAGCTCGCCGGGCAGGACGAGGTCGCCGAGGGCGAAGAAGATGAGGGTGATGGGCAGCCCGATGACGGTCCGCATCACCTGGTAGGGGATGGCGGCGGGGTCGAAGTCCTTCAGGATGAAGCCGTGGCGGGCGGTGTCGTACGCCGCATTGGCGACCAGGCCGCCGAGGCCCGCGATGCTGACGAGGACCCAGCTGCGCAGCGTGGCGGGGAGGACCCACTTGGCCCAGCCGAGGAAGACGGTGGCGCCCTGGGGCTTGGCGCGCGCGGCCAGGACGAGCGCGTAGATGTCGAGGACGAGCAGGGCAAGCAGGACGCCGAGCCACACGAAGCGCAGGGTGCGGCTGCGGGAACGGGGGGTCGCCACCTGGAAGGCGGCGGCCGGCGGCGAGGATGCGGGCATGCATGGCCACCGGCCCGCCCGGCACATGACGTTTTCTGGCAAAAGGGGAAACATTGGATGGTTTCACCAACCCGTGGACCAGGGACTTGAAGGCCACGGCGCCTCTCTCCCCCCATGCACAACCCGATGGCCGCCCTCACCCGCTGCGGCGTCCTGGAGCAGAGCCGCGGCCGCGGCGCCTGCACCCTCCGCGTCAGCCCCCGCTTCCTCGCCCACGCCGAGGCGACCTCCGCCCGCCTCGCCCAGCAGGGCCGCCTCCTCGGCGTCACCCACGCCCTCGAGGCCGCCCTGGCCGCCTGGGACGGCTACGAGCACGCCGTCCGCCCCGCCGCCCTGTTCCTCACCGACTTCCTGGGCGAGCGCGACCAGTTCGGCGGCCTGCGGCCGGTCTTCCCGGCGCTGGAGCAGTTCAGCGTCGCGGCCTGAACAGCATCACCCGCCGAACCGCAGAGGCCGAAGAGAGCACGACGATTTCCGCGGGTTCCGCGACCTCCGCGGTCCGGGGTGGCGTTCGGGCAACCGCGAAAGCAGCGAAGACACTGAAGGACCTGTTTTCCCTGCATTTCGCGTCCTTCGCGGTTCGCGGACAGGGCTGGCGCTAGGCGGGCGGGGAGAAAGCAACGACCGGGTCGCTTACGCGGCGCCGCCGCGGGCCTCGACGGCCTTCAGCCGGAGCTCGGAGCGGTGGCAGTTGCGCCAACGCTTCGCGCCGATGGCGTTGGTGACGTTGCAGTGGAGGCAGATCTTCTTCTTGAGACGGCGGGAGACGGCTTCAGCGAAGGCCATGGCAGGTCACCTGGATGCGTTCGCCACAAACCCTCCCTATATGAGCATGAGGGTGGCGTGGGTGCGTGCCGCGCAGAAAAACGGGAGGGAGTGGGAGGAAAGGAAAGAGGGGGACCGGGGCGTGCCCCGGCCCAGTGCCGCAGCCTAGCGGGGCGTGCGGGGCGGGGCGTGCTTGGGGTAGCACTCCTTGCAGTAGACCGGGCGGCCTGCCGAGGGCTTGAAGGGGACCTGGGTCTTCTTGCCGCAGTCGGCGCACACCGCGTCGTGCATCTCGCGCGGTCCGTCGCGGCCGAAGCCGCCCCCGCCGCCACTCGGCCTGTCGTTGTATGCCATGTTGGTTCGCTCAAGTGCAGCCCTTGCGGGATGCACCTTCCGGCGAAGGCCGGATGGAGTCCATAGGGTTGCCGACCTGAACATGGCCTCCGGGGCCGGCCACGCGCCCCAGGGATGGAGCCTGCGCCGGGGGACAGGAGCGGGCGACGGGCAGCGCTCCCTATGCCTTGGGCTCGGGGTCCTCGTCCTCGTCGGGGTCGCCCGCCTCCCCCGGCTCGCCGCCGCCCTCGCCCTCGTGCTCCAGCTCGGGGCCGGGGTGGTAGCCGATGGGGAGGTCCGGGTCGAGGGGGCCCTGGTCGAAGTCGTAGGGGAACTTGTTCCAGTACGGCGAGTCGTCCAGGACGGTGTAGAGGCTGGTCTCGGCGTTGATGCCGCGCACCAGGTGGCTGCCGATGCGGTCGACGTGGTAGAGGAGGGTGCCCTGGAACACCTTCTCGCCAATCTGCTTGAAGAAGCGGCCGCAGACGGTGATGCCGATGGTGCGCTCGGTGACGAACTCGTCGAGGTAGTGCGCCATGTGGTAGGCGCTGGGCAGCTCGATGTGGGGCCGGATGGTGATCTCCTCGCGCAGGCCGTGGAGAATCATCAGCGGGGTGGGCGTGCCCTCCTCGCCCTGGGTCGCCTCGTGGTACGCCTGCAGGAGGCCCTTCACGGTCTGGTCGTCGAGCACGGCCCAGCTCCCCAAGGCGGTCGAGGGCCCCTCCGATATGAAGGTATGCGTCCGCATGTGCGCTGGCGCCGCCACCCCCGTCACCGCGAAGGGCGCGAGGCTTTGGAGGCCGCGCCGTTGCTCGCACGGCCTCGCAGGGTTTTCTTGGCTTTTTCGCGCCTTGCGCGGCGCCGCGGGGGCTAAGGCTGCGGCGCGGTCGCGGTGGCGTTCCCGCTCCACGCCGGGGGCAGGAAGTAGGTGCCGTGCGTGGCCGGGATGGTCGGCAGGCTGAGCACGCTGGAGGCGGCGTCCACCAGGACCGGCGCGGCGTCGGCGGAGGGCAGGTAGTCCCGCCCCGTGCCGGAGAGCAGCAGTTGGAGGCGGTGCCCGGCGGGGACGACGGCGTCCATGACCTCGAACTGCATGTGCGCGGTGAGCGGCACGCCGGGCACGACGGGCTTGGCGTCCGCGCTGCCCTCGCCCTGGCCCGCGGCATAGCGCAGGTCCATGATGGCGTGGCCGAGGCGCAGGTCGGCGTCGAGGTCGCGCAGCTCGGCGTAGACCTGCCCGCCGGAGCCCAGCGGCGTCACCTGGAGCGCGAGGCCCGCCAGGCCGGAGACGTGGGTCTCGGCGGCAAGCGGCTGCGTTGAGGCGTAGACGACGAAGTTGGCGGGCGTGCGGTCCGGGACCGCGCCGGGCGTGTCGACCGGGGGCTCCGCGTTGCTGCCGGGCTGGATGATGGGCTGGCCGTCCGAGGCCTGCGCGAAGTCGCCGCCCAGGTTGAGCCTGAGCCAGGCGGCGTCGGTGGCCGGGTAGAGGCCGGTCTCGCTGCGCCAGTGGCCCTGGTTGTCCTGGATTTCCGTCGTCAGCGCGGGCTTGGGCCCCTCGCCCTTGAGGTAGAAGTCGAACCACTCCAGAAGCATCTGCGCCCAGTCGTAGCGCACGGAGGCGGGGTAGGCCTCGTGCCCCTCGCCCTTGGGGGTGGAGACGTGCTCGCTGGGGCGGTCGGGGTACATGTGGTTCCACTGCCCGAACAGACCGCGGGTCTCCCACGCCTGCTGCATCTGCTGGTAGCGCGGGAAGACGACGTGCGGCTTGACGTTCCAGTCCTGCAAGCCTTGGATGAGGAAGACGGAGCCCCTGTAGTTCGCGAGGGCGCGGTCGAAGAAATAGCGGTCCGTCCAGTAGCCGTTCGGCGCGACGTCGAGGTTGCTGCCGGTGAGGGCCGCGGCGCCGCCCTGCACAGGGCCCTGGAGGTAGTCGACGCACGCGGTCTGGGTGTTCTCCACCAGCTCCCGCGTGTCGACGCCCTGCTCCGGCGCCGCGGGGTCGGGCCGCCCGTCGATGCCGAAGGTGCCGTAGACGTAGTTGTGCATGATGGGGCCGCGCGCCTCGCTGCTGCCGTTGCGCCACATCAGCTCGTACATCCCGGTGAGGCCCGAGATGGGGACGATGGTCTTGAGGTG
>JBHELM010000151.1:0-7037 GCA_046352715.1 Thermoplasmatota archaeon
CGCCCGCCTCGCGTGGCCGTGGGAGCAGTGGGACTGGTACCTGCATGGCTGGTTCACCAACCAGGAGGTGGTGCGCCGCAGCAGCCACCCGAGCCTGTTCCTGCTGCGCAACCTCCTCCTGAGCCTGCCGACCCTCCTCGGCACCGCGCTGCTGTGGCTGCGCCGCGACCTGCGCCACCTCGCCCTCCCCTGCATCGCCGTCGTCGCCATCACCTTCTGCACAGTGGGGACGCCGGCGCTCTCGACGCCCCGGCTGCTCCTCTCCGCCTTCCCCGCCCTCGCCATCGTCGGCGACCACATCCAAGGCCGCGCGGCCTGGGTGGCGTACTGCGCCTTCGGGGTCGTCGGGGGCGCCTGGGTGCTGGTGCAGCACCTCACCTCGTTCTTCCTGTGAGGGTGCCGGGTCCTTTCCCCTCGTTTTCGGGTCCCGCCATTCCAGTGGAAACCTACCCCTCCGCCGCGGCGCTTTCCGTCCCGCAGAGGACACCGATTCAAACCGATGACCTCTTCTGCCGATGGAGCGTCGAGAAGGGTCGTGGAGGGGGCGTACCGGCATCGCAGCGCCGGCCCAGTGCGGGCACCCGAGGCGCACGCGCCGCTGCCCAGCCCCCTGGCGCACCTCAACCGCGCCCTGGCCCGCCCCATCGCTTTCCTCTTCGGCACCCTGGGCTTCGCGCCCGGGCAGCTCTCCATCCAGAGCTTCACCCTCACGGTCGCCGCCCTCGCCACCATGGCGGACGGGCAGTGGCCGCACCTGCTGGCCGGCGCCGGCCTGGTCTACCTCGGCCTGCTCTTCGACCGCGCCGACCTCCTGCTGGCGGAGCGCAAGGGCCGCCCCTCGCCGTGGACCCAGTTCCTCGGCATCGCGGTCGACCGCCTCATCGAGGTCGCCATCGTGGTCGCCCTCGGCGTCCTCACCGTGCGCGGCGTGCGCGGCAGCCCCATCCCGCACCTGACGCCGCTCTCCGACGGCTGGACCCTCGTCCTGTGCGCCGCGGCCGCCGGGCTGTGGATGGCCCGCCGCGCCCTGGAGCACCACGCCGAGACGATGCTGCTGCGGACGCACCTGCTCACCATGCGCCGCCTGCCGGGGCCAAGCGCCATCCCGCGCCACCGCGTCGCCCAGCCCATCATCGCCCGCCTCGCCGGCCGCGACGAGTCCATCCTGCTGTGGTGCATCGGCGTCGCCTTCGCCCAGCTCGACCTCACCCTCATCGTGCTCTGCGTCCTGCAGCTCCTCTGCGTGGTCGAGGCCATCGTCCTGTTCAACCTGCGGCTGCGCGACCCCGAGGTCGAGGCAAGCCGCATCCTTGGGCCGGACTACCCTTAGCTCCCCTAGCCAAACCACGGATTTCACGGACGGCGTTTTCCTGTGCGACTTTCGCCAAACGCTGATTCCGCGACAACATCGAATCCGCGCCATCCGCGAAATCCGCGGTTCCGTCGGTGCGGCTTCGGCCCCACCAAAACCGCGGATAACGCGGATTCCGCGGATGCAATCCGTGGAATCCGTGGTTTGGTCGAAGCGGCTAGATTCGGCGCGCCGCCCAGGTGATGCCCAGCAGCGCGGCGATGAGCCCGCCGATGACCCACAGCTCGAAGGAGCCGCTGTCGGCGGGCGCCGGCCAGGAGAGGTGGACGTCGTGGGACAAGGCGCCCTCGTTGGTCCACTGGATGCGGTCGCCGAGGTGGACGGTCGTGGTGTTGCCGCCGCTGGCCGCGTCGCGGAAGCCCATGGCGGCCAGGTGGGTCGCGTTGCCGTCGTCGCGGATGGCGATGCGGTGGAGCTGCGGACCCCTCGGGTCGGCGTCGGGCAGGACGACGAGCGCGCCCTGCATCCCAGAGTGGACATGGCAGTGGTAGGGAGAAGTACCTGCGGCGTGCGCGGTCTCGTTGTAGGACTGCCCGTGCGCCAAGAGCGGCGACTGGGCGTCGCGGCCGGATTCGTCGTGCGCGCCCGCGGGGGCGGCGAGCGCCAGCAGGGCGGCCAGGCATAGGAGCGCGGCGGCGCGGCGCCTAGGCACGCGCCGGGGCCACCAGGTCGTGCGGGGCGAGCGGGGCGCGCAGGCTGCCGTCGCGCAGGCGCAGCGTGATGTCGGCGATGGCCTGTGCGTCGACGCCGTAGTAGCGGTAGAGGTCCTTCGGGTCGCCGGACTGGGTGAAGCTGTCCTGCACGCCGACCCGCCATAGCTTGGCGGCCACGCCCTCGCCGGCGAGGCACTCCGCCACCGCCGAGCCGAGGCCGTTGTGGATGAAGTGGTCCTCGGCGGAGACGACGAAGCCGGTGTCGCGGCCCGCCTTGGCGATGAGGGTGCGGTCGATGGGCTTGACCGAGGCCATGCTGATGACGCGGACGCTGACGCCCTTCTGCTTCAGCTCCTTGGCCGCGACGAGCGCCTCCGCGACCTGGGGGCCGTTGGCGACGATGGCGGCGTCCTCGCCGTCGTGCATGACGTGGCCCTGGCCCCACTTGAACTCGTGGTCCGTGTCGAAGAGGACGGGGACCGCGGCGCGGGTGGAGCGCATGTAGGCGGGGCCGGGGCGGAGGTACATCGCCAGCACCGCCGACTGCGCCTCGACGGCGTCGCACGGCGCCACGACGCCCATGTGCGGCAGGGTGCGCATGACGCCGACGTCCTCGAGGGCGTGCGCGCTGCTGCCGTCCTGGCCGGTCATCAGGCCGCCGTGGCTGCCGCAGAACTTGACGTTGAGGTTCTGGCGGCCAACGCAGTTGCGGATCTGCTCCCAGCCGCGCTGCAAAAAGATGGCGAAGCTGGAGGCGAACGGCACCTTGCCCATGTGCGCCAGGCCGGCGGCGGTGACGACCATGTCCTGCTCGCTGATGCCCATCTGGTAGAAACGCTGGGGGAACTCCCTGGCGAACCAGTGGCTGCGCGTGCTCTCGGCGAGGTCGGCGTCGAGCGCCACGACGTCGGCGTGGGTCTGCCCCACGTAGAGGAGCCCCTTGCCGTAGCCGTCGCGGATGCTGACCTTCTCGCCGGTCTTCCACTGCGCCGGGCTGGCGGCGGGGGCGGAGGCCATCAGGCCACCCACTGTTCCATGGTGGCTCCACACTCACTTTCCGCTTAAGGATTCGGCACCTGAGGCAAGACCTGGAGGCCAATGCGGCGGAAGTCGTCGTCAAAGGCGAAGACGGGGAGACGACGAGCTTGGGCCATGGCAGCAACGGTGCAATCCGTGAAGCTTAGGGGCTGGTCGCGGTACTTCACGAAGAGTTTCCAGGCCGCCTCCAGTTCAGCTTCGCTGATGCGCTCGATGGTGGCCATCTTGGACGCGCGCAGCGCCTCGCCCACCCTGACCGCCGCGGCATGGCCGTCGATGCGCCGCAGCCGGGTCATGGTCTCGTCGAACACGTAATCGGAGGTCAAGAGCCGCGCAGCGCGAGGGAGGCCGGCGCGGAAGGCGACCGCCGCCTGATGGTGGGCGTCTTGGCGCGCCGCGAGCGCTAGCAGGGCGCTCGTGTCCACGAAGGCGCGCATTAGGGCGCCCCATAGATGTCGTCATGCGCATCGGACGTGTCGTGGGCTCCCTCGACAGTGCCGACGAGATCAAGGAGGGTCTCTCGGTCGGACCTCTCCAAGGACTTGGCCCAATCGAGGGTTGCCCGGCGCACAGCCTGTTCAACGGCCATGCCACGGCGCGTTGCGGCGCGATGCAGGAGGAGGAGTTCATCTTCGCTGAAATCGAGAAACAATGGCTTCAGCCGTGTGGAAACGATGCCCTCACCTTTGCTCCAAGATTCGTACCAACTCAGGAGTGGCCAGAACTCCTTTGGGATGTCGTCACGGGATGGGTGGGTAGCACCCCTTTTCTTCGACGGAAGGAAATCGTCACCCGGTCGGAACAGGCGGCGTTTTCCGGTGCGGGCCTTCGGGGCATACAAGTAGCGGAAGCGGGCATCCGTGCGGCGGTTTGCGACTGCATGCTGACGGATGTGTTGCACGGTTCCTTTCTGGATTTCTTGGCTGGGCCTGCTGAGGTGGGCCAAGCGAACACGATGGAGAATCTCCTCTTCTGAGAACGCCTCGCGCTCTGGGTGTTCCTGGGTCAACAGGGCGCAAGCAATCCAGGCCTGCGCAGAGACGGGGATTTCCGTGCGGGTCATCAAGTCTTGTATGTAAAAGTTTGTTTAAGTTTGTTTCCTATGTGCCAAGGCGATACTTTTTGCCGCCGCTTCTTGTTCAGGCCTCAGGCATCCAAGTCTCGCCCAGCTCGGCCATCGCCTTCACCATCTCGTCCTTGGTGAGGGCCCGGCCGTGGAACTGCGGCTGGCCCACCATGAAGCTGACCCCGTGCCCCTTCTCGGTGTCCATGACGAGGCACTGCGGCTGGCCCTTCACCTGCTCGGCCTCGTCGTAGGCGGCGAGGATGGCCTTGAGGTCGTGGCCGGGGACCACCTTGGTCCAGAACCCGAACGCCTTGAACTTCGCGTCGATGGGCGCGACGTTCTTGACGTCCTTCGTCCAGCCGTCGATCTGGATCTTGTTGGCGTCGACGATGACGCACACGTTGTCGAGGCTGCGGTGGCTGGCGGTGAGGGCGGACTCCCAGATGTTGCCCTCCTGCAGCTCGCCGTCGCCGAGCACGACGTAGACGCGGCCCTGCTTGCCGTCGATGCGCTTGGCGATGGCGCAGCCGTTGCCGTAGCCGAGCCCCATCCCGAGCGAGCCGGTGCTCATCTCGATGCCGGGGATCTTGCGGTCGGCGTGGCCCTGCAGCAGGCCGCCGAACTTGCGCAGGCGCTTGAACTCCTCGCGGGGGAAGAAGCCGAGGTCGCCCAGCACCGCGTAGAGGCCGGGGGCGCAGTGGCCCTTGGAGAGGATGAAGAGGTCGCGGTCGGGGTCCTTGGGGTTCTGCGGCGAGACGCGCAGCTTGTTGTAGTAGAGCGCCGCCAGGAACTCCGCCATCGAGAAGGAGCCGCCGGGGTGGCCCGAGCCGGCGCCGAAGGTCATCTTCAGGACCTCGATGCGCAGCTTCCTGGCCTTCTCCTGCAGCTCGGGGATGGTCAAGGGCTGCCGCGCCTGGAGGGCCTGCACGGTGGCGCCGACGGAAATCCGCGAGATAAGGGCTGGGGCGTCCACGGCAGGGGTTGCAGGGAGCCCCGGTTCGGCATCCACCTGTCGGCGACGGGCTGCCCGCCCGAGGGCACGCCGGTCCACGTGGTCGCGCCCGCCGCGCGGCAGGACGTGGCGTACGCCTACGCGTGGAACGCGCAGCCCGCGTGACCGCCCAGCCTATGTGGCGGCCTGCGCTGCGGCCCCCGTGTCCGAGGAGCCCCGCGTCCGCCGCCGCGCCCGCCTGCGCACGAAGGAGACCCGCGAGTTGCGCGACCGCCTCTCCGCCGCGCTGGGGGGGGCCACCCTGTGGGGCGACGAGGCCGCCGTGGAGACGGGGGAGTTCCACGACCGCGCCCTCATCGTGGTGGACAACAAGCTGCACGGCCTGTGGACGGGCATGGACATGGCCGCGACGCCGTTCCTCACCGTGCGCGGCCTGCTGCACCACAAGCCCAGCGCGCGCTACGTCACCGTGGACATGGGCGCCGTGAAGTTCGTGGTCAACGGCGCCGACGTGATGGCCCCCGGCATCGTGGAGGCCGACCCCGCCCTCCAGCCCGGCGACTGGTGCTGGGTCCGCGACGAGAAGAACCGGCAGCCGCTGGCCGTCGGGCAATGCCTCGTCCCGGGCGCCGCCATGCCGCGCGGCAAGGGCAAGGCGGTCAAGTCCATCCACCACCTGGGCGACAAGCTGTGGCTGCTGGAGCCCTAGGAAGCCCCCACCAGGCCCAAAAGGGGGGCCCGGCAATGGCCGCCCCGTGGCCCGAACCGCCCCCTTCCTGACGCTCACCCTCCTCCTGCTGGCCGGCTGCATGGAGCAGGCCGACGATGGCACCGGCACCTCCATGCCCCCGCCGCCGGCGGCGGGCCCGGCGCCGCGGTGGGAGAACGTGACGCTCAGCAGCAACATCGACTTCCGCGCCCAGGGCTGCGCCATCCCGCTCACCGTCTTCCAGCAAGCCTCCCCCAAGCCGGTCGACTTCCGGAAGGGGGACACCGGCCTCCGCGCAACGTTCACCTGGACGGCGGCCACCCCGGCCGCGCAGGAGATGACCGTGGCCCTCCTCGCCTCCGACGACGTGGTCCTCGCCGAGGCCGGCGGGCCGAGCCCGCTGGTGCTGACGGCCACGGCCCACGACCTGGAGGATGTCGGCGACGACCCCCTCTCCGTGGTGGCCGAGATGGGGGCCTGCCACGGCACACCCGCCGCCGGCGCCTCCGCCATGCAGCAGGTCGCCGTGGCCATCCTGTGGAACCCGCCCCCCTGATGGCCATCCGGCAAAGTGTCAACGTTTATCTGGAGAGAGGAAGTGCAGCCACCCGGGTTGCACACATGGGCCTGAAGTCCCTTTTCGGAACGAAGCCGGCGCCGAAGCAGCAACCGGGCGGCAAGGACTACATCGACCTCGAGGAGGCGACGGCAGGCATGGAGCTGTTCGACGGCACCGCCAACATGATGGTCCGCATCGGCGAGATCCGCCGCTACGACGACCTGCGCGAGTTCGCCAACCAGGTCTACCAGGGCAACCTGGTCCTGCTCGACTTCAGCCCCATCGCCAACGACGAGATCGTCCTGCGCCGCGTCACGGGCGACCTCAAGAAGCTGGCCCAGGACATCAACGGCGACATCGCCGGCTGGGGCAAGTTCTACATCATCTGCCCGACCGGCGTCCGCGTCGACCGGCACAAGAACAAGGGCGCGGGTTCGCGTTAGGAAGCCGAAGCTCGCCTACCCTCGGGGCAAGGCATGTCGTTTCAAGGGCGCCAGCGACAGCAAGGCCCCCAAGCTGAGCGTCAGGACGTTGACGACCAGCAGCGACACGACGAGCGCGGCCAAGCCCTGAGCCCTCCCCCAACTCTTTTGTAAGCGACCATTTGGCCACGCCGTGGTGCGAACCCGCCTGGACGAGGCCATCTGCCCTGCGTGCGGCGGCGTGGGCCTCGACTACAACGCGGAGC
>JBHELM010000152.1:0-21220 GCA_046352715.1 Thermoplasmatota archaeon
GCAGCAGCACCGCGAGCGCCACCTCCCCCGGCGGACGGTCCACGAGCTGCGCCCCCGCCAGGACGCTGTCGAGCGCCACCACCACCGTCCCCGGCCCCGCCACCATCCCCGTCGCCGGCTCCGCCATCGACGCGACCCACAGGACGCGCAGCGTCGCCACGCGGGAGCGCAGGAACGGCTGCGCCTCCGCCGCGAGCCGGCTGCGGTTCCAGCCCCCCGGCGGCTCCGGCGACCCCTCGCCCTGCACGACCGAGATGGCGCGGGCGTCGCGGCCCGTGACGTCGGTCAGCACCACGGCGAGGCGGGCCAGGACGGGGGTCACGTTGAGCGTGCCGCCGGGCGCCATCCGCGACTCCACCACCACCGCGTCGGCCACCGCCGGGTCCAGCAGGGCGCAGGTGAACGACAGCGTCGAGCCCGTCTCGCGCAGCAGCGCCTGGAAGCAGCCCGCCGACAGCAGGGGCAGGAGGAGGACCGGGACGGCCCAGGCGCGCACGCGGCACGATGCTGGGGGAAGGTCTTGTGGGTTGCGAAGAGCGCGCCCGGTGGGATTCGAACCCACGACCTCCGGCTTAGGAGGCCGGTGCCTTATCCAAGCTAGACTACGAGCGCAGCGGGGCCGCCGAGGGAGGCTTTGCTTTCAAGCCTTGCACCGCGCCGGACCCCAGAAAGGCCAACCTTTGTGCGCCTGCGCTTATGGCGGAAGCGGCGGTCGCCTCCCATGCGCATCCTCCTGCCGTTGCTCGCCGTCCTCGCCCTCCTTCCGGTGGCGGCTGCGCACCCTCTCCTGGTCGGCGTGGCGCCCGACCTCCCAGGCGCAGGCCCCGGCGACGAAGGCTTCGCCGTGGGCTCCGACGCGGCGGCGGACCTGTCCGGCCTGCGGGTGACGGACGGCGAAGGCAGTTGGGCGTTCCCCTCCGGGGCCACGCTCGCGGCCAACGGCACGCTCTGGGTCGCCGGAGACCTCACGCTCTGGCGCCGCTCCGGCGGGCCCGAGCCCGTCATCGCCTTGGCCGATGGGACGGGAGCGGGAACCCTGGCGCTCGGAAACGGCGGCGACGGCCTGCGCCTCGTTGACCCGGCGGGCGCCACGCTGGATGCCGTCGCGTGGGGTGGCAGCAACGTGACCGGGATGGCCGGCAGCCTCGGCAACGCCTCGCCTGGCCTGCTGTTCCTGCGCGACCGCACCTCCGAGGGCTGGACCGACACAGACCGCGAGGAGGACTGGATGACGCCGCGCGTCCACCGCGTCGGCGAGTCCACACTCGACCGGCTGACGTTCACGGCGGAGCGGTTGACGCTCTACTCCTCGCCCGACAGCAGCTTCGGCGTCCTGACGGGTCTCATCGGCAACGCGACGGAGCGGCTCCACCTGCACGTCTACGAGTTCCGCCACGCCGCCCTTGCGGATGCGTTGGTCGCGGCCAAGCAGGCGCATCCCGGCCTCGACCTGCGCGTCTTCGTGGACGCGGACCCGGTGGGCCAGACCGCTCCAGAGAAACATGCCACCGCCGACGCGCTGCGGCGCATCCAGGCCGCCGGCGGCAACGTCACGTTGGGCGGCAGCGGGCGCTACGACGACTTCCACCTCAAGGTCCTCGTGGCCGACGATGCCGTGGCCGTGCAGTCGGAGAACTGGGTGGAGTCCGGCGTGCCCGAGGACCCGACGACCGGCAACCGCGGCTGGGGCGCGGTCGTGCACAGCGCCGCGATGGCGGACTGGTTCGCGGCGTGGCTGGGGCAGGACCGGCAGGCGTGGGACGCGCGGCCGTTCGGCCTCGCCGCCTACGACCCGCTCTTCGCCCCGCCGCCGCGCACGGCGCCCCGCAGCGGAGCCTACGGCCCGGTCGTCCCTGCCATCACCCTGTCCGGCCGGTTCGAGGTGACGCCCCTCGTCGCGCCGGACCACACGCAGGACCCGCGCAGCGACCCCATCGCCGCGCTCGTGGCCGGTTCGCATCGGCGTGTCGGCGTCGAGCAGCTTGACCTTGCGACCACGGCGGCGAACGGTCGCGGCTGGCACTCCGCAGACCCGTTGCACGTTGCCTTGGTCGACGCCGCACAGCGGGGCGTCCAGGTCCGCGTGCTCGCGGCGGCTCCCTTCTCTGCCGCGGACGGCGGCAACACGGCCGCGCTGGAGGCGCTCGCCGCGCACGGCGTCCAGGGCACGGTCCTGCAGCGGCCCGGCATCGCGACGCTGCACAACAAGGGGCTCATCGTTGACGACGCGGTGGTGCTGGGCAGCCTGAACGCGAACCACCACAGCCGCAGCGCCAACCGCGAGGTGGACCTCGTCCTGCGCGGGCCGGGCGTGGCGGAGTGGTTCGCGGCGCTGTTCGATTCCGACTGGACGCCTCCGGCGCCCACTCCCGACCCCGGCGTGGTGGGCCGCGACCTGCGCGGCCTGCCGGCCGCCCCTGTGCCAATGCTTTTGGTCGCCCTGGGGCTCGTCACCGCGCTGCGGAACCGCCCATGATGCTCTCCCCGGTCTCCTGGCTCGCCGTGGCCATCATCGTGGCCGCCCTCGCGGTGGCCTGGAGCCGGCGGTTCCTCGCCAGCGGCGTCCTCGCCATCGCCAACGTCGCCGTGTTCGTGCTGATCCTGTTTGGCCCCGACCGGCAAGGCGTCCTCGGCGCCGTCGACGGCCCCGCCGCCCTGGAGCCCATCTCCGCCATCCACGGCGAGCTGGGCCTCTACACCCCCAACCTCATCGCGCTGCGCCCCCTCGGCGGGCTCCAGCTCATCACCAACCTCTTCGTGCACGAGGGGCCGCTGCACATCCTGTTCAACCTCATCACGCTCATCGCCTTCGGGCTGCCGTTCGAGGAGCGCATCGGCCACCGCCGCTTCCTCCTCGTCTACCTCGCCGCGGGAATCGCCGGCTCGCTGGCGGAGACCGTCTACGGCTGGGGCAGCCCCATCCTGATGATGGGGGCCTCGGGCGCCATCTTCGGCATCATGGGCGCCTTCGCCACGCGCTACCCCAACCAGGTCGTCGGCGTCCCCGTGCCGCTGTTCTTCCTGCTCATCCGCATCCCGATGCGCGTCATCGTCGGCGCCATGCTCTACGTTGGCCTCCAGCTCTTCTACGTCGTCTACGGCGCGAGCGTGCAGGGCGGCGCCGTCGACCACACCGCCTACGCGGCGCACTTCGGCGGCCTCGCCATGGGCTTCCTGCTCGCCGCCACGGTTCTTCCCAAGGCGGCGCAGGCGCAGGGCCCCGTCGCGGTGGACCTGGGGGCGTTCTCGCCCTTCGCCCGCGACCCGCAGACCCAGAGCGTGCTCGCCCAGATGCGCAGCAACAACGACGAGCCGGCCGTCTTCCAGGCGTGGCTCGACCGCTTCTTCCGCACCGCCACCTGCCCGACCTGCGACCATCGCGTCATGCCGCGCCACGGCGGCCAGATTGTCTGCACGCAGGGCCACAAGTTCGACGTCCGCAAGGGCGCCGCCGCCTCCCGCCCTCCCGCCGCTGCGCAGTGAGCCGCCCCAAGCCTGAAAGGCGCCCCCCCGGCTGCCCGCCCATGGACCAGCCGCCCCGCACGGGCCCGACCGTCGGCCCCACCATCCACCCCAGCAGCGTCCTCGCGCCGGGCGCGGTGGTCATCGGCCAGGTCACCGTCGAGGCGGAGTGCTTCATCGGCCCCAACGCGGTGCTGCGCGGCGACATCGAGCCGATCATCGTGCGGCGCGGCAGCAACATCCAGGACAACTGCACGGTCCACACCGAGCGCGGCAGCCCGGTCTCCATCGGCCCCGACGCCTCCATCGGCCACGGCGCGGTCGTGCACGGCGCCACCATCGGCGAGCGCGCCCTCGTCGGCATGAACGCGGTCGTCCTCAATGGCGCCGTCGTCGGCGAGCGGGCCGTCGTGGGGGCGCTCACCCTGGTGCCCAACAACTTCCAGGTGCCGCCGCGCACCCTCGCCGTCGGCAGCCCCTGCATCCTCAAGAAGCAGGGCGACCCCGCTATCGCCGAGATGGCGCACATGAACACCGAGCGCTACCACCGCTACCGCCTGGAGCACCTCGCCGGGCGCTGGGCCACCGTGCGCGGCCCCCTGAACGACAACGGCACGTTCTCCCGCTGACATGGCCGCCGTCGCTCCGTTCCGCGCCATGGGCGTCGACCCCCGCCACCCGGAGCGCCGCGAGGCCCGCCCCGCGTTCTACCTCGTCGAGGCCATCGGTCCCTCCGGGACCCTGCGGGGGATGCTCGCCTGGCTGGCCACCGAGGGGGCCCCTGCGATGCCTCCCCGCCTTGAACCCGGCCCCGCCGTGCTGCGCTACGAGGACCCGCGCGGCTGGGTGGAGGAGCTGCTCACCTCGAACGCGTTCGACGAGGTCGCGCGCTTCCAGGCTGACGACGGCGAGCAGAGGATTTGGCGCGTCGACCGCGCCGAGGCGGTGGGGGAGCTCGTCGCGCAGTTCGACGACCGCGCCCTCGCCCTGCTGCGCCCGCCCGGCCCGCACCCGCCCGGCGCCGTGCTGGCGTTCCTCGTCCGCGGCGCGCCTTGGCTGCCCCGGTCACCCGGCGGCTCGCTCTCCGTCGCCCCCGGGGAGCCGGTGCCGCGCCCCTGGTCCGGCGAGCCCGGCCCCGCGCAGTGGCGGCCGCCGCCCCTCTGACATCCGCTCTCCTGGCGGTCGAGAGTGTGGCCCAAGACGTTGGCCATCCCTGGAATCGCCGAGCGAATCCCTGGAATCCCAGGGCTAGAACGGGAACTCGTCGCCGTTGGCGAACGACCACGTCGCGGACGGCTTGGCGTTGTAGAAGTTCGTTTGGAAGATCTGGAACTCCTGGTTGATGCCCGCGCCGGCGTCCTGCCCCTCGGCGGAGCGGACGCTGCCGAGCAGTTGCAGGTCGTTGCGGCCGGCGGGGTCCAGCAGCTCCGGCTCGCCCTGCCGGGTGGGGTGCTTCACGCCGGTCTCCAGCCGCAGCAGGACGGGGCTGGTGCCGCTCTCCACCGCGAACCAGTCGCTGGCGGTGCGCGCCTCGTAGCTGAGCAGGACGCCCATGCGGTCGGAGGTGCCTTGCCCGTTGGACTGGAACAGCAGCTCGACCACCATGGTCTGCCAGTTGGGCCCGACGCTGCTGGTGAAGGCGCGGTTGTCGCCCTGCACGCTGCGCAGCGCGGGGGCGCAGCCGCCGGGGCAGGTGGGGCTGATGGAGGTGTAGTCGGTGACGCAGGGCGCCGAGATGAGGACCGCCTCGTAGCCGCACGCGATGATGCCCTTGAACTTGAACTGCTCGTGGTAGGGCTTGGCCGTGAAGAGCGCCTCCAGCTGGACGCGGGTGATGGGCGGCTCCACGCCTTCCCTCAGCTCGACGCTGCTGCGCGCGGTCTTGTACAGCAGGTGCTTGAAGGTGAGGAAGTAGGTGCCGGCGGGGAGGTCGTCGAACAGGAAGCGGCCCTGCGCGTCCGTGGTGGCGGTCCGGTTGCCGGCGGCGAGCTCGAGGGTGACGGCCACCTTGGGGAGGGGGACGATGGCCTGGTCGACCACGATGCCGCGGATGCCCCGCGTGTTGCCCTCGCCGGTGACGCCGCTGAAGGGGTCCGCGGTGGTCGAGGAGGTGGACCCGGAGGTGGCGCAGCCGGAGAGCAGCAGGACGGCCACGGTTGCCAGGAAGGGGGAGCGCATGGTGGTGGGAGTCCCACGTCGCACGATAACGGTTTCGCCCGTGCCCAGGAGAGGCAAAGGCGCGGACGGCGGCCTAGAACGGGAACTCGTCGCCCTTGACGAACGACCACCCTTCCGGCGGCTTGGCATTGTAGAAGGTGGCCTCGAACACCTGCAGCTCCTGCTGGTACGCCACCGCCACGGGGGAGCCGGGCCCCGGCGCCTCGTTGAGGAACAGGTAGAGGTCGTCCTCGCCGGAGGCGTTGATGAGCGGGCGCTTGGCCCCCTGCTCGGTCGGGTGGCGGACGCCGGTCTCGAAGCGCAGCAGGAGCGGGCTGGGGCCGCTGGCGCTGCCGAAGCTCTCGGCGGAGGTGCGGCCGGTGTAGCTCAGCGTCATCAGCATCTCCTCCGCGTTGCCGGCGGCGGGCTTGTCGAAGGCGGTCTCGACGACGAGGGTCTCCCAGTGGGCGCCCACGGTGAGGTTGAAGGAGCGCCGGTCGCCCTGGAGGTGCTGCAGCCGCTCATGCTCCTCCGGGACGCAGCCGCCGCCGCAGGCCAGTTGCGTGTAGTCGAGGACGCAGATGGAGGAGACCGCAGGCGAGCCGTAGCCGCACAGCAGGCTCCCCTTGTACTTCAGCAGCTCGTGGTAGGGCTTTGCGGTGAAGACCGGCAGCATCTGCACCCGGGTCGGGGGCGGCTCGACGCCGGCCAGCACCTCAACGCTCGTGCGGATGGCGTGGTAGAGCAAGTGCTCGAAGGAGAGGAAGTAGGTCCCGGGGGCGAGGCCGCCGAACGTGAAGCGGCCGCCGTCGTCGGTGGCCGCCGTGCGGTTGCCGCCGCCGGGCAGCGCCAGCGCCACGCGCACCTTGGCGATGGGGACGATGGCGGGGTCGACCACGATGCCGTGGATGGCGCCCGTGGTGGCGGAGACCCCCTCCGGCAGCGCGGCCGCCTTGGGCTCGCCGCTGCATCCTGACAGGACGAGGCAGGCGAGGGCCAGGACCGCCGCTGTGCCGCGCATGGCGCAGCATCGGGCGGCGGCGCGATAACGGTTGTGTCCGCACAAGTCCCCACTGGACCGTGAAAGGCACGAAAACGAGGAAAGGCCCTTTCGCAGGGTTCGCGCCTTCGCGGTCAAAAAGAAGGTTAGCCGAACAGGCCCTTCCTGCGCTTCCCCATCCGGGAGGCGTCCACGTCCAGCTCCTTCGCCAGCTCCTCCAGCAGGTGGCGCGCCTTGTCGCTCACCTTGTCCGGGACGGCGACGCGCAGCCGGACGTGCAGGTCGCCCCGCCCGGAGCCGCGCAGGTAGGGCATCCCGCGGCCGCGCACCCGCAGCACCTTCCCGGTCTCGGAGCCGGGGGGCACGTCCACCGCCACCTCGCCGTCCAGGGTCGCGAGGCTCTGCTGCGTGCCCAGCACCGCCTCGGGGAACGAGAGCGGCATCTCGACGACGAGGTCAGCCCCTTCGCGGTGGAAGCGCTCATGCGGCCGCACCTGCACCTCGACGTAGAGGTCGCCGTAGGAGCCGCCGCGGCCACCCACCTCGCCCTGCCCGGCCACCCGCAGCGTCTGGCCCGACTCGATGCCGGCGGGGATGCTGACGGTGACGCTGCGGCGGTGGCGGTCGTGGCCGGAGCCGCGGCAGTGCTTGCACGGGGTCTCGATGCGGCGCCCCTCGCCCCGGCAGTCGGGGCAGGCGCTCACCTGGCTCAGCGTCCCGAAGGCGGTGCGGACCAGGCGCTGCACCTGGCCCTGGCCCTTGCAGGTCGGGCAGGTGTCGACCTTGCTGCCGGGCTCGGCGCCGCTGCCCTTGCAGTGGGTGCAGCCCTCGAGGCGCCAGTACTCGAGCTTCGCCTCGGTGCCGGTGAACGCCTCCTCCAGGGTGATGGCGTGGCTGGCCTGCAGGTCGCGGCCGCGGCTCGGCCCGCCGTGCCGCCCACCGAAGCCGAACAGGTTGCCGAAGACGGACTCGAACCCCATGCCGCCGAAGAGGTCGGAGAAGTCGATGGTGCGGTAGAGGTCCTCGCTGGTGTACCGCTGGTCGATGCCGGCGTGCCCGAACTGGTCGTAGCGCGCCTTCTTCTCCGCGTCGGAGAGGACCGCGTACGCCTCGCTCAACTCCTTGAACCTCTCCTCCGCGTCCGCCGCCTTGTTGCGGTCGGGGTGGAGCTGGATGGCGAGCCTGCGGTAGGCCTTCTTGATGGCGTCCGGGCTGGCGTCGCGGGCCACGCCCAAGACGTCGTAGTAGTCGCGCTTGCCCGTCACGGCGTCCGCGAGCAGGGCCGGGCTTAAGGGCGCTACGAGCCGGGCCATGCGGCTGGCTACTGGTTCGAGAAGTCGGCGTAGACTTGGTCGTTGAGCGCGAGCCCGAACAGGGGGTGGAGCTCCTGCCAGGAGGAGACGGTGTCGACCTGGTCGGTCCTGAACCCGGCGTCCCTCCATGGCCGCAGCGCCTCCGCCTCCGCGTCCGGGTGCAGGTAGAACCAGACCCGCCGCCCGTCGGCCCGGTGCCGCCGCGCCCACGCGGCCAACGGCTCGGTCGAATCCCCCGGGCAAAGGATGACCCCCATCACCCAGGATGGCGGAGGCTTCAGGGTGCCGAGGTCGTCGGGGTGCGCGGCGAGCAGGAGCCGGCGGATGTGGCGGACCTCCGTGTCGCGGATGCCGATGCAGGGGTGCTGGCTGGCCAGCAGGATGCCGGTGGTCTTCGGCCAGTGCTCGCGGACGACCGTGTGGTAGTCGGAGGGTCGGCTCATGGCCCGCGCACCGCGTCCGGGCCGGGCTCCCGGGGTGGGAACCCCGCCGCCCGCTCCTCCACCTGGGAGGCCAGGACATCGACGACCCCCTTGGGGTTGATGCGGTAGCGCTCCTGGGCCCCCTCGGAAATCAGCCCCTCCCGCAGCAGGCGGTCGATGTGCCGGCGGAGGATTTTCCGGGACAGGTTGAGGTGGCGCGCCAGGTCGGCGGTGCGCGCGCCGGGGTGGCTGGAGATTTCCCGCAGCAGCGCGACGCCCTCCGCCTTGCGCAGGGCGGGGCTCGCGGGCATCCCGTGGGGGAACAGGAGGGCCTTGTGTCCCGCCTCGACGACCTGGAGCTTGCCCGCTCCCTTGAGGGACTGGATGTGGTAGCGGGCCGTGCTTCGGTTGGTGCCCAGGGTCTTGGCAAGGGTGGACATCGGGATTCCCGGGCTCTTCTCCACCGCGTCGAGGATTCTTGCGCGCAGGGAGGCCCCGTACCGGGTGGCGACGCGGGCGGGGACGAGTCCCCGTTCGTAGGCCTGGATGCTCTGCGCGTGGGGGACCATCTCGTGCAGGCGGAACACGGTTAACTTGCCCAGCTCCGTCAGGGAATGCACCTTGTCGGCCCCGGCGTCAAGGTCCACGCCCTGCTTGACGAGCCCATTCTCACGCAGGCGGCGAAGCGCCTTGGTCAGCACGTTCTCGCTGCGCCCCCCAAGGAGGACCTTGAGGTCGCGGTAGCGCTTGGGGTAACCCACGAGGGCCTCCAGGATTTCCTGGCCGAAGGGAGGCTCCTGCGCCAGGAGGCGGACGGCGAGCCGGTACTCCACATCCGGCGGCGGCAGGCCCAGGTCGTCGTCCACAACACACCAAGGGGTGTGTGGCTTTCTTAAGGTTTCTGGGAGAGACCCAGGATGGGAAAAAGAGGAAGGGGGGCGAGGGAGCGGGAAGGGCTCAGCCGGTGGTGCCGACCGTGACCAGCAGGATGCCCGCCACCAGCATCGTGGCCAGGGTGTAGCCGGCCTGGACGAAGAACAGCGACCACGGTTTGCCCTCCCACGCCACGCCGGACCAGTGCTGCGGCACGAAGAAGCCCAGCCAGGTGAACAGGCCGCCCATGATGCCGTCCATCAGCCCGAGGCGGTCGTTGAGGTTGCCGCCGGTGGCCGCGTTGCGGTAGGCGTCCTGGTAGACCCAGAAGTTGTGCGCGAACACGAACATCAGCAGGAACGAGCCGACGAGCATGAGGATGAGGCCCTTGGCCATCTGGCCCCCCGTGGGCTTGGCGTCGGCCGGGATGTTCATGGCCTTCATCCAGGTGCGGCCGGTGGGGGTCCACTTCGCGTACCAGATGAAGCCGATGACGATGTTGGCGACGACGGCCAACGCAAGGCCGAGCCAGTTGAGGCCGCTGAAGCTGAAGGAGTTCGGGTCCATGTCATCCACTGCCCGTGTGGGCGGGGGGAAACTCATGGTTCAGGTCTTCAAGCGAGCAGTTTCGGTTTCCCGCAAGCTAAGGGCTATAGGGAGGAGACTCCAATAGGAGTGGTTGCCCCTTGGCTCACCCCAAGGGACAGGACAATCGGCTTCGGCCGGCTGGCCCTCCAACGTCCAGGAGAGAGGCGCGGACTACTCGCCTCCAACCCGCCCTGCAAGGGATTGCAGGCACGGGCAAGCGAACCGAAGGCCAGGCCCTCGTGGCTTGGTAGGGGGGAAAACCTGGATGTCCATCCGCAAAGACCAGTTCCTTCGGGAAATGGACCCTGGCTTTGGATCCGAAAGGATTGGGGCTGTGGACCCTGTCCTCCGCCGCAGTAGGACGGTCCACGGATACCTCTCATCGGCGCGGGTGCCGGTTTTCTCGCCTGTGCCCTCGCGGGTCTCGTCCGTCACAGATTTTGGCTTCCGCGGGTCGCCGGTTCTGTGCGCCCCTGTCAGGGTTGCGACAGGTCTCCGTAGTGGGGCTTCCCCGCCTTGTCGTAGGTGAGCAGGACGCCGCCGCCGGGGAACGCCTTGGATGCCGCGAGGCGCAGGCCCGTGGGGACGGTGCCGGTGCCGAAGAGGCGCTTCCCTTGGCCGAGGATGACCGGGTAGACCCAGATGTTGAAGCGGTCCACGAGACCCTGCTCGATGAGGCTCTGGACGAGGTTGGTGCTGCCAATGGCGTGCACTTGGTCGTGCTTCGCCTTGATTCCCGGAATCGCGGTGGCGACATCGCCCTCGATGAGGCACGAGTTCTGCCAATCCACGCCCTGCAGCGTCCTTGAGGCGACGTACTTCGGCACCTCGTTGAGTTTCCTTGCGATCTCCCCGTGGGCGTTCGGCCAATGGTTGGCGAAGATGTCGTAGGTCTTCCTGCCCAGGAGGAGGGCATCGATGTCCTGGATGTGTCGCGTGATGTGTTCACCGGCTTCGGGGTCGAGGAAGGGCGCCTGCCAGCCCCCATGCTGAAAGCCGCCTTCCGTATCCTCCTGCGGCGCACCGGGAGCTTGCGCGACCCCGTCGAGGGTGACGAACATGTCGACGTTGAGGCGACCCATGACAGCGACGCTGCAGGAGTGTGTCCCATAGAAGGCAGTTTCGAGGCCTGCCCCCTGGAAGTCGTCGAACTCCGGCCCGACATGGCCCTCAGGGTTAGGCCGTTCAACGACCGGAGCTCGGGCAGGGGTCGTGGAACGCACCCCCGCTGGCCCGCTGGCCGGGTGCGTTCCATGACCCTCTTGGGGACACCCCTTGTGGAACAGGGGGTTCAACAGGGCGGGGTGTCTACGGTAGACGGTCCTCATCCCTGTAAACGGTTCCTGTGACGAACCGCTCTATCGCTGTGCGTTCTTTCAGTGTATAAGCGAAGTATGAGCGGGTGAGCAGGGAGTCCTTGATTTCAAAGCCGACGCGGCCCGGGGCAGCGTCGTAGCCCAAGACGCAATGCGGCCCTATCGGCCCTGTGACCGGCCCTGTGACCGCGGTCTGTCGGCCGGACTCGGCCACTGTGGTCCCATTGTGCAGGAGGAAGGTCATGCAAGTGGACGTGGGCCACGGGACTTGCACGACAACGAACTCGGCGAGGGTGGGGAAATCGGTGCTAAACTCCACGATAGCGTCCTTGACCGCCACGGTCCCGTCAACGGCAAGGGCGCCGAACGTTCCCTGGAATGTCTCTAAGTTGGAGCCGCAACGGAACCAAAACGGGACCGTGCTTTCCAGCCGCAGGCGACCGTCCGTTGTGATATTGATGGAGCCAGCCAGGGAGGATGGCATGCCTGGGGAGGCTGTTAGGTAGGCCGTCTCAAAGACCAGCCGCTCCCCGGTCTTGATTGTGCCGTCGGCCCCCACCTTCTGGGTGAAGGTCATGGGGGGATTTTCAGTCCCCGTGACGTTGACGACAAAGGGCTGGGAGTCCTTGGCCAAGATGAGGAGATGGCCATGCGTGTAGGAGAGGGACACCCCTGCGAGGGGCTGGACCCCGTTCCCTTCACTGACCCCAAGCGAGATGATGCCGCAGGCCCAGGTCGTTGTGTCTGTATGTAGGGCGTCCGTGAAGGAGTGTCGCAGGGTAGCGTTTCCGCCTTGCACGACCTCATACACAGATTGGAGGCCGAACCCCCACTTGGCCTGGGCGTCCGGCAGCGACACTCCTGCCCACTGTTCGTCCGCGGCGGGCTCGGCGGGCGCGGCGGCCGTCGGGGGTTGCGGCTGCAAGCAACCGCCGAGCAGGACGAGGATGGCAAACAGGGGCAGGCGAAGCATGGGGTGCCGTCCGAAGAATGGGGGAAGGGGAAAAGGCGAACGCTACGGGCCTAATTGCCGTTGCAGACTAAGCCCGCGAAGCAGGCCCTGCCTTGAGCCCACACGGACAGTAGCGGGAACGGCAAGTTGATGATGGCGGTCCCCGCTGGCATGCCGCCCACGCTCCAATCCGAATACCGGGTGATGGCGTTCCAGCACTCGACCCCGAGGCTGACCCAACTGTCCATGGGGACGTTGGCGAAGGTCCAGACGTGGGCCTGTTCCGGGGCGCCCGAAGACCTCTTCGCAATGGTCACGTCGATGGTGTCCAGGGGAGACATGAGAGTGCCTTTGACGAAAGTGACGGGGGCGCCTTCGGCGTTGGTGTCAGGCGTGTAGGCATCCTTTGTCGCCACGGCATGCATCGGGCCCGCCAGGACGAGCCATTGGAAATTGTAGATTTGAATCCCCTCCGACCAACCAAAGGAGGTCTCTCCCCAGCCCGAGCAGACCGTGTCCAGCCTGCCGCCCTCAAGATTGAGGGGGTCGGCCCCCAGGGGCTCGGGCTGGGGCTCAGCAGGCGTCTGGGCGTCGGGCACATAGCATGCCTTGTAGATGGCTGCAACCCCGGAACCGGCCACGTCAGCGGGCAACCCGTCGGGGTAGGCGTTGAAATCGGCGATGGTCTGGTCGATGGTGTCCCTGCATGCTTGGGCCGAGTCGTCGTCGGCGTGGGCGACGGGGACGATGGCCGTGGTCATCATGGCCAGGATTAGCAAGGCGGTCCGTGTGTGGTTCATGGTCGGTTTCCTCGTTTGCGCTGTTGGGTCGAAAGCCATTGGGAAACCCATGACCTGCCGAGTCCCAACGCCGTTTCCATTGATGGCCCATTCTTAGCCCAACAGGACCAAAACGGGAACAGGGATTCCCCGGCAACAAATCGAGCTAGACCCTACGTTGAGAGAAGCGTCCACGCTTCCATCTGTTCCAGAAGGGGGGACGGACCTACCCTTCTGGATTGCACCCCCGGCGGCCGCCAGCGCTAAATAGAGGCCCTTTGTCGGAAGCTTGCCCTTCCGCACATCCTCCCGCGACCGTCTCCCCCTCGGAACGGACCACGGGCCGCCGCCGGCCGGAAGGGGCCGCGGCCACTGAGGAAACCCCACATGAAGCTGCCCCGCACCGTCAAGCGGTACTGCGACCACAAGTGCCAGACCCACACCCTGCACGACGTGGAGCGCGTCAAGAAACGCAAGGCCTCCGAGCTGTCCTGGGGACAGCGCCGGTTCCGCAAGGTCACCTCCGGCTACACCGGCTTCCCCCGCCCCAAGCCCGAAGGCCGCGAGAAGCCGACCAAGCGCATCTTCCTGCGCTACGTCTGCAAGAAGTGCGGCAAGGCCCACCAGCCCAACGCCTTCCGCGCCAAGAAGTTCGAGCTCATCGAGGTGAAGGCGTAATGGTCGCCATCCGCGCCCGCTTCCTGAAGGTCAAGTGCGGCGACTGCGGCAACGAGCAGGTCGCCTTCAACCGCCCCGCCACCAAGGTCAACTGCCTGGTGTGCGGCGCGACCCTCGCCCAGCCCTCGGGCGGCGAGGCCACCTTCAAGGAGATCGTCGCCACGCTCGACTAGGCGCCCCGGGCGTCCCCTCTTCCTTTCCTCTCCCTTTTTACGTCACGCTGCGAGCCCAGCCGACAGGCCGGACAGGAGCGCCACCAGCGTCCACCACAGGAAGGAGGAGCCGATGGCGTGGCTGCGCCAGCCGGCACTGTCCCGCTCCGCGAGGCGCCACAGGCTCCAGACACCCATGGCAGTGAAGCAGGCCGCCATGGCCCACGCCAGGACGAGGGCGGCGCGGACCCAGAACGGCACCGGGGACCATTGCACCACGTAGGCGGCCACCACCGTCAGGGGCGCGAGGGCGGCGAACAGCGACCAGAAGCGGACGCGGTCCTGCCGCCACAGCGCCTCGACCCACGCCGCGTTGGCGCCGCGGAAGTCGGCGTCCGGGTAGCCGGCCTGCGTGCGCTCCAGCCTCAACTGCCGCCCGTGCGCCTTCGCCGCGGCCAGCACCAGCGCCACCGCGACGACAGCCTGCGCGGCGCCCGCGAGGAGGTCCATGTCAAGACAGCGGCGCCGGGCTTCTTGGACCCTTCCAGCCGCTAGTCCTCGCGGACCTCGGCGTCGGCGTGCCGCTCGGCCTCTTTCCGGCTCAGGCCCGCCTCCATCGCCTTGCGCACGTGCTCGGCGCGGTCCCAGTCGCGCTGCGCCGCCAGGTTGGGGAAGCGTTCGTCCTCGCTGCTGCGGCGCGGGGCCTTGCCGGGAGCCATGCCACGCCATCGGCGGCTGCGCCTTCGCGTTTTGGGTGGCGGCAGGGCGACCCCCCGCTGGACCGCGAAGGCCGCGGACCCAGAGGAACAGCCACTTTCGGTGGGTTTCGCGCCCTTCGCGGTGAGATGGGCTGTCAGCGGCGCTTGAAGAACTCGATCTCCCGCTCGTGCTTCAGCGCCGCCTCCCTGGAGCCAAACGTCCCCAGGTTCCGGCGCCGGCCCGTCCGCGGGTCCACCTTGCGGCTGTAGATGCGCCAGCGGCGCTCGCCCGCCAGCTTGCGGATGACCATGGGACCGCCTCGCCGCCGCGGCCGATGAGGCTGCCGCCACCCGTGACCTTCCGCTTAAATCCAAGGCGTTCCTGGCGAACCCTGCATGGCAAAGCTGAACCCCTTCCCGGAGGAGGGCGAACTCGTCGTCGGCACGGTGCGCGAGGTGCAGAACTTCGGCGCCTTCGTCACGCTCGAGGAGTACAAGGGCAAGGAGGGGTTCTGCCACATCCGCGAGGTCGCCCCCGGCTGGGTCAAGCGCATCCGCGACTACGTGCGCGAGCAGCAGCGCGTGGTGTGCAAGGTGCAGGGCGTGGACGCCAAGAAGGGCCACGTCGACCTGAGCATCAAGGCGGTCAACGACCACCAGCGCCGCGAGACCATCCAGGCGTGGAAGAACGAGCAGAAGGCCGACAAGTTCCTGGAGATCATGGCGGAGCGCGAGAAGACCACCGTCGACAAGCTGATGGCGCAGTTCGGCCGCGCCCTCATCGAGAAGTTCGGCTCCGTCTACCAGGCGTTCCAGGAGGCCGCCGAGATGGGCGAGGAGGTCTTCGGGCAGGAGGGGCTCACGGGAGACTGGATCCCCGGCTTCGTCGCCTTCGCCAAGGAGAACATCCAAGCACAGTTCGTCGACATCGCCGGCTACGTCGACATCCAGTCCCCTGCCCCCGACGGCGTCAAGCACGTCAGCAAGGCGCTCAAGGCGGCGGAGAAGGGGGAGTTCGAGGACGTCGGGATCGAGGTCGCCTACATGGGCGCCCCGCACTACCGCATCATGGTCAAGGCGCCCGACTTCAAGATTGCCGAGACGGAGCTGCAGAAGGCCGCCGAGCGCGCCGTGCAGGCCATCCAGAAGGCGGGCGGCACGGGCGTGTTCCACCGCGAACTCGAGACCAAGAAAGCCTGAGGGCGTGCGCCGTGTCCAACGCCCTGATGAAGTTCTGCGCCAACTGCCAGGACTACACCCTCAAGGACGCCTGCCCCCGTTGCGGCGGCAAGGCCGTGCAGAACACGCCGGCCAAGTTCAGCCCCGAGGACCACTACGGCGCGTACCGGCGCAAGCTCAAGAAGCTCGACGCCCAAGGGAAGGCGTAGCGGGCGGGGCCCGGTTCTTATCAAGCAGGAGAAGGTCGCCCCAGCGATGGCGCAGGAGGCCGCAGCCGACTGGACCCAGGCGGCCCCCCGCCGCGGCGCCCTGGCCGAGGACCTGGGCCGGCTGGCGCGCTTCAACGAGATCGTCGCCATCCTGCTGCGCCACAACGCCTGGGGCCTGCTGCGCAACCTGATGCGGGGCGCCCAGGACCGCGAGGGCCGCGAGCCCAACCCGGTGCGCCTGCGGAAGCTGCTGGAGGAGCTCGGCCCGACGTTCATCAAGCTCGGCCAACTCCTCGCCACGCGCCCCGACCTGGTGCCCAAGGAGTACGTCGAGGAGTTCCAGAAGCTCTACGACCAGACGCCCCCCAGCCCGCCGGAGGAGGTGCGGCGCGTCCTGCGCGAGCAGCTCGGCCGCGAGCCGGAGGAGGTGTTCGCGCAGTTCGACCCCGTGCCGCTGGCGAGCGCCAGCATCGGGCAGGTCCACCGCGGCGTCCTGGCCGACGGCACGAAGGTCGCCATCAAGGTGCAGCACGTCGGCATCGAGGAGCGGATGGTCCTCGACTTCGAGATCCTCAAGGGCCTCGTCACCTTCATCGAGAAGACCTTCGCCGGCAGCCGCGTCTGGCAGCCCAGCGACCACCTGGAGGAGCTGCGCCTCATGCTGGAGCGCGAGCTGGACTACCGCTTCGAGATGCGCACGACGCAGCGCGTGGCCGAGAACTTCCGCGGCGACCCCACGGTGAAGATTCCCACGATGCACGCCGACTACTGCGGCAAGCGCGTCCTGGTGATGGAGTTCATCGAGGGCACCAAGCTCACCCGCGCCGGCGGCCCCGAGATGGCGGGCGTCGACCGCCGCGCCGTGGCGCGCACCCTGACCACCGCGATGGCGAAGCAGATCTTCGTCGACCGCCTCTTCCACGCCGACCCCAGCCCCGGCAACCTCCTCGTCATCGGCAGCAGCCAGGTGGCGTTCCTCGACTTCGGCGCCGTCGGCGTCGTCACCGAGCGGCGGGCGCGCACCATCCTCCAGCTCATCACCTCCATCAGCCGCAAGGACCCGGAGTCCACGGCGGAGGCAGTGATGGACCTGTGCGACCAGCGCGCCGAGGTGGACCCCAAGCGGTTCCTGCAGGACGTCGAGCGCGTCGTCGACTACTTCGAGCGCGAGGAGGTGTCGGTGGCCGACCCGGTGCTGATGGACCTCATCGTCGGCCTGGCGCGCAGCCACCGGATGCTCCTGCCGCCCGACTTCGCCCTCATCACCCGCGCCCTGTTCCAGTTCGAGGGCTTCTGCCGCACCCTCGACCCCACCTTCGACCTCGTCACCGTGCTGGAGCCGTTCGTGGCCCAGGTGCTGTGGCGCAACATCTCCAGCCCGCGCCAGCAGAAGGAGCTGGTCGAGGAGACGGTGGGGGAGCTGCTGAAGTTCGGCCGCACCCTGCCGCACACCCTCAACACGGTGCTGCGCAAGATCGAGCGCAACGAGATCACCACCCGCGTCGAGCTGGTGGGCCTGGAGGGCATCAAGTCCGCCCAGGGGCGGGGCGTGCTGAAGACCAGCTTCACCCTGATGATGGCGGCACTCGTCGTCGGCCTCGGGCTGGTCTACTCGTCGTCCGTCCCGTCCGAGCGCATCGGGCAGTTCCTGTTCGGCGCCGCCGCGGTGCTGGTCATCTGGACCCTGGTGATGCTGCTCTGGTCGGAAGCCTTCAAGGGCAACCGCGAGTGAGCCTTGCCGATGGAGGGCAGCAAGCAGAGGGCTACGTTAGATTCTAAGCGGGCCAGAACCGCTGAACATAGGTTTAATTCCTCATTATCGTGGCCTGCTTCGTGGCAGACAACGCCTCGAGACCATCGGGCCCGCCCTTTCTGTTGCGGAAGAAAATGTCCTCCTATTACAAACGCTGGCGGCGAGGGCGGTTGTTTTGGAGCTTTGCACACCACGGGTCCTTGTTCGGTTCCGTTTTCCTGAGCGCCCTGGTCGCGGTGGTTGCCACTCTTCCGCAAGGCAAGTTCTGGGGGCTGTCCTCCACGGTGTGGATGTCCATGGTCTCGGTCGCGGCCGGTTTCTTGACCACGATTGCGGGCCTTGGCGGGTTCAAGAGCAAGTGGAAGATGAACCGCCAAAGCGTCATCGCCCTGGATTCCCTCCTCTTGGAGATGGAGGAGGGGACCGGGAAGACCGGCATCGAGGAGTTCAGCAAGCGCTTTCGTGAGCTGGTGAAGGTCCACGAAGGCGGCATCGAGGCCGCCGAGGACGTTGCCCCCCACGCGTCCGTGGTTCCCGGCCAGCAACCAGCATAGCCGTCTGTTCGCGGCGCTCTATCACCCTACGAGTCGGTGTCGACGGAACGCAGTTGCAGCAGCATAAGGGCGAGGACCGCATCGAGGATGCTGGACGCCTTGAAGTCCACCGGGGCCCCCAAGGGGCGGCCAAAGAGCATGATCAGGCTCACCACGCACATGCCCATGGCGATCCAGGACTGAAGCTGGGAGCGCAGGCGTGGCCCCATGAAGCGAGCCAGGAACCGAACCAGCAGGGCACCACCCAGCAAGGCGACAGGACCAGCAAACGGCCCGAGGAAGGACTTGGACTCGGCAATGCCGGCCAACGCCACGGTGCCGACGAGGAGCCCTAGGACACCCCGCCACATGAGGGGCCCGAGGGGAATCTTCCACCATGGGAGGCGGTCGTCGGAATCGCGCCCCTCCATGCCGCAATGACGGAGTGGGACTTTATGGGTTTTACATTTTCCCTTTATGGGGATTTGGGGGGAAGAACCATTTGCGGGTTTGCAGGACGCCCATGCCCCCAATCAGAATGAGGCTGGCGGTGGCCAAGCTGGTGCCAGTGCTGGTCCATTCTGGGTTCAAGTGGAACTTGGCATGGGCGTTGAGGATGAGCACTGCCAAGGCGGTGGTGGCGGCGGAGACCCAAGTGGGAACCAGGTGCAGGCGCGTGGTCTTTGAGAGAGCCGTGCCGGCGCCCCAAAGGGCGATGGCAAGCGGGATGGCTAGGGCCAAGCGCACGGCTCCTGGTCCCAGGCTGGCTCTGAGCGCCTCGGAGCGGCCTTCAACGAACCACGCCGCAACGGCGGCCAGCGGGATTAAGACGACGGCGTATCGCCAGGCAGAGGAGAGGCCGCGCCAGAGCAGGATGGGCACCAGCAGGGCGATTGCCGCGGTGGCGATGGCAAAGGTGCCATACAAAATGAGATCGGGCTTGTCCAAGTGATAGGTGTTGGAGAGGGTGTAGCTGACGGCGTAGGCCCAGGCGAGAGTGATGCTGCCGGCCATCAGGGCATCCTTGCCTTTGGGGCGCAGCCAGCCGAGAAGGACCAGGCCGAAAGTAGTGCCAAGGAAGTGCGGGACCTGAATGACCAGGGTGGGAATGGCTTTCATCTGGCGCTTCAGGAGCCCATTGGATTGCGGGGTGGTGGTCAAGACCAAGTCGGGGAAGAAGACCGACAGCAGCAGGGCAGCAAGGACAATCACTCCCAGCCCCACGGCGCTCCATTTGGCCCAGGTCTGGATGCGGGGTAGGGCATCTTCACTGGCCTTGCGTTCAACGTAGTTGAGAAGCAACATTGCCTGAAGCGGCAGGAACAGTTGCGACAAGAGGAACATCAAGAAGGCTGGGCTGACATCCGGGGTGTTGGCAGCCGTGTTGCTGAAGGCCACCTGCGCGCCCCAAGCCATCAGGTAGAGAGGCAGGGCGAGCCGGTTGTGGCGCAGGATCGTCATGACCCCCAAGAAGACCAGGGGCAACCCCGAGAGTGCATTGACGAAGAAATACCAATTCATGAGGCAGTTCGGATAGCATCCTTCCTGTTCTTCTTCTTGGGCGAGGTGAATTGCGGGGGCACAGTTGGGCGGGCATCCTGGCGACTGGAAAAGCGGTTTGGTTTCCGCGTTTGCCACGGGAAAGACCAAGGCGAGCGTGCAGGCGGCAGCCAGCAACATTGTTGCCAGTTCAGCTCGCCGGTTGCGCAAGTCTGGTGAGTCGGCCACGGCATGGGAAGACGGCGCCACCGCAACCGCCTCACATGCAAGAAGGTCATTGACGCGAATTGCGCAATCTTGGTTTCGCATTGGTTTTCGCGCATAGCAATCTCAGTTCTAGAAACCAGCTTTACCTTTGAGGAAACTCATTAAGGAATCCTGTGAAACTGCGTTGAGCCAGTTTCGGAAGACCTCCAATCTTGACGGATTGTGTTGCCCAATTATCGAAACTGTCTAGCCAATCTTGTTCATCCGCCACAGGCGAACCGCGGCAGCTTCGTCAGGTAAGAAACTCGACGTGCTTGCGGCCGCAGGCAAGGCGGTCGTGCGTGTCACAGTGAACGTGTCAGGAAATCTTCACGAAGGCTTTGCCACGTGGGCTCATGGCGGGCCACAGTCGGGACATCGGGGACGTACTCGGTTCGGCATAGGGGACCACCAATCTCGACTCTGCGCGAACGCCCTGGATGGAGGGGGGAGAGAGGTAGTCGTCAACGTTGCCTTGGACGCCTGCGTGAACTCACAATCGCGGAAAGGGCGATGCCCGCCAGCAGCCACCAAGCCCCTAGGCCAGGGGATGGGTGGTCCGTCGGGAACCCGGGCCGGTGCCCAGGCGTCAGGGTCATGCTGCCGTCTGGGGCGATGTGCAACCAGTATTGGGCGCAGTCAATGTCCCACCGCTTCTGGCTGACCACTTTGCCGTTCCGTTCTTCGTTGAACCATTCTTCCTCATAGAGGGTGACCTCAAGCCACCACCGCGTTCCCTCCCACTCCCTGGAGTGCGCCGCGCACCCGAGGATTACGGACCCACTAGACCCCTTAACGGCATGTTGGATTCTGGCCAAGCTTTCAGATTCCCCGGCGGGTTGGGCGATGCGGGCATACACGTCGTTGTCGTCGCCACGCGACGAACCGTCGTACTCGGACACGTAGTCAAGCCCGATAAGATCCGAGGGGAACTGCCGCTGCGGCTGGCTGCATCCCACCAGCAGCAGGAGGAAAAAGAGGGCGAGGAGTTTGGGCGTCATGTGAGGTGGCAGGGGGGTGTGCTGCTGGAGCCGAAGCAGTTGCCCATTGGGGGCAGAAGTCCCTTGCTCTTGAGGTTGCCCAAGAAGAAGGACGGCACCGTGTCCCCCAAGCGGATTTCCAGGGACGCGTCCCGGTCAGGGTCGAACAGGCTGCTGTCGCTTCCCGTCCTGTCGCCAGCAACCGGGTCCAAAACTCCTTTCCAGGCTTGGTATTTCCCCCCGTTCTGAAGATTTGTGTCAGGCGTGAACTGGCCTGCCGGGTCGTCCAGCAAGCTCATGGAGCGCTCAAGCGCCGTCTTGCCAGAAACTGGATTCACGTCGATGGTGTCCGGGTTGCCGTTGCAGCCCCAATCATCCTCGTCCATGAGCTGGACGGAGATCCTCACGTTCGAGTTCTGCACATCCAGAC
>JBHELM010000153.1:0-3238 GCA_046352715.1 Thermoplasmatota archaeon
CGCACCGCCCTCCTGGCGGCCATCGCGTGCGGCGCCGCCGCGGTGGTGCTCGTGGGGGCCGACGTGGCGTTCAACGTCGACGCCGTCCTGGAGGTGCGCGCCGCCGACGGCTCGTGGAAGACGGCGGCGGAGCTGGGCGGCACCCCGCGGGCCTACCCCTCGGTCGCCGCCTGCGGCAGCCACTTCCGCCTCACCGTCACCAACCACCTCCCGTGGGGCACGACAACGGACGTCACCATCACCGCCTCCGGCCCCGGACCGCAGAAGGTGCTCCTCGACGAGGCGTGGCACCTCGGCGCGGGGGAGAGCAGGGTCCACGAGTTCCAGGTGCCCAGCGGCACGTTCGACACCCAGCCTGCGCGGAGCGACGGCGTCCCCGTGAAGGGCTCCGGGAGCGTCGAGGTGCTGCTCGGCCACGACTACGGCCGGCAGCTCTACGCCCAGGCGTGCGAGGAGGAAGCGGCATGAACGCAGGGCGTTCGTGGCGCAGGGCGGCAGCCCGGACCGTGGGCTTGGGCGCCATCAGGCGCCCGAGCCTTCGAGCGGGCCGACGGCGTCGGCTGGCGAGCCGGGCCGCAGGCACGGAGGGGGCCGCATGAACGAGCGCACCCTCCAGGGCGCCCTCACCTTCCTGGGCTTCGCCATCAGCATCATGGCGGTGTTCTACTTCGCCAGCGAGTACGTCTTCCGCGCCACCATCTCCGAGTGGACCCGGCTGGGCGCCCTCGCCCTGCTCGGCCTCTGCTTCGCGTTCCTCGGCGTCTACCTGCGCGACACCACCCTGGGGCAGCCGTTCTTCGCCGGCCCCCGCCTGGCGTGGCTGCGGCCCCCCGTCGTGATGTACCTGCTGGCGCTGTTCGCCGGCATCGCGGCGGAGGCGGTGTTCCTCGGCATGGACGACGTCGACCGCGCCGTGAAGATCCTCGTCAGCCTGCTCGTGGGCGTGGGGCTCATCGTGGCGGTCGCGCGGCGCAGCAAACACCCGGCGCCGCCCGCCCCGCCCGCCTGACACCGACCGAACCTCGGATTCCACGGATGGCACGGATTCCAGTTGCATCCGCGGAACTCCGCGTCATCCGCGGTTTCGTGGGGAAAAGCCGCGCCGACCAAACCGCGGATTGCGCGGATGACGCGGATTCAACGGAGGTTTTTGCAGAAGGGCGCCTTCCTCCGTGTCATCCGCGTCGGGGACAAGAGCCGACCAAGGAAACACGTTTCCGTGCAATCCGTGAAATCCGTGGTTTGGTGGTTGGCGGTCAGGAAAACCCATGCATCTTGACCAACTCGTCCACCGTGGTCGCCTGCTCCGCCGACTTGTCCTCCCGCCACTTCCCGGTGAAGCGGGGGAAGCGCGCGGCGAGCCCGGCGCCCTCCTTGATGCGGCCCCACGCGGCGCGGTGCGTCGGGCTCAGCGTTAGTTCGGCGGCCTGCACCTCCATGACAAGGGCGGGGTCGAACCACACGTCCGGGACCAGGCCCGACTCCACCTTCGCCGGCTTCTGCCCGCTCACGTGGGGCGCGAAGCGGTCCTTGAGCGTCATGAGGGTGGCGTCGTCGAAGCCGGTGCCCAGCTTGCACACCGACTGCCACGTCCCCGTCTCGGGGTCGTAGGCGGCCATCAGGAGCGCCCCGTACCAGCCGGCGCGGCGGCCGCGGCCAAAGAAGGCGCCGACGCACACGAGGTCCATCGTGTCGACGAGCGCCTCGGTGTAGTCGGTCTTGAACTTGATCCAGGCGAAGCCGCGGCTGCCCGCCTTGTAGGGCGCCGTGGGGTCCTTGCACATGACGCCCTCGGCGCCGTCGGCCACCGCCTGGTCGAAGAACAGTTCCATGCCCTCCACCGTCGTGGCCTCCTGCAGCGTGCTCATCCGCACGGGGCCGTCGTCGGGCACCACCTTGGCGAGGCGGGCGCGGCGGGCCTCCATCGGCTCCTGCAGCACCGGCTCCCCGCCTACCGCGAGGCAGTCGAACAGGAACAGCGTCACCGGCACCTCCGCCACCACGCGCTCCAAATCGGTCTTGCGGCCGCGCCGGCGGCTGATCTCCTGGAACGGGCGCAGGCGGCCCTGCTCGTCCAGCGCGACCGCCTCCCCCTCCACGATGCACTCCTTGCCCTTGAGGACGCGCGCCACGTTGGCCACCACGTCGGGGAACTGCGCGGTCATCTCCTCCAGCCGCCGCGAGAACAGCCGCACCGGCCCCTTGGTGGGGACGTGCGCCTGGATGCGCAGGCCGTCGTACTTGTACTCCATCGCCACGCGGCCTGCCATCTTCTCCAAAATCTCCGGGAGCGTCTTGAGCCGCTCCGCCGCCATCGGGCGCACCGGGGTTCCGAGCTGGATGCCGAGCCGGTCCACCGCCTCCATGCCGCCCACGGCCAGCGCGTCCGCCACGACGGCGAGGTCGCTGCGGAGGTCGTAGGCGCGCTCCAGGCGGGCCCGCACCGCCACCTGCTCGGCACGCTCGGCCTCCTCCTGCTCCTGCACGCTGCGCACGCCGCGGCCCAGGTGCCACGAAGCCAGCGCGTCGAGGAACGTCATGTCCGCCACGCCCAGCCGCAGCCGGCCCGCGACAGTGCGGGCGAGGTAGCGCGCCTCCAGCGGCGACGCCTCCACGAGGAGCTTGGCGAGCAGGCGCTGCTTGGCCTGCTGCGAGCCCGCGCCGCCGGTGCGCGCGATGGCCTGGAGTTGCCCGAAGACCTCCACCACGCCCGAGGGCGCCGCGCCGAACAGGCTCGCCTGCTTCTTCCCGCCCTCCTGGCCCAGCACCGCCTCCGCCGCGAGGCCGAGGTCGCCCTTCTCGTGGTAGATGCGCGTCAGCTCCGCGATGGCCTCCTCCGACTTCGTGGAGGCGCCGCTGGCGATGGCGAGCGCCTTGAGGATCTGCTTCTCCGCGAGCCCCACCTCGACACCCTCCCAGTCCGGCGCGACGGCGCCCTGGAGCAGGCGGACGGTCGCCACCATCTCGCCCTTCCTGACGCGCTCCAGCATCTCGACGAGGATGCGGGTCATGTCGAGCCGGCCGGATGTCTGCTCCAGCCGCTCGAAGAAGGACGCCAGCTCCGCGTACTGCACGGGCGCCGCAGCCGGGGCGCACGGAAAAGGCTGGCCGAAGCGTCGAACATCCGCCGAGCACGCCGAGGCCGCCGAACGTTCTCGGTCCGCTCGGCGTCCTCGGTGGATTTGGTCAGGCGGTGGGCGAAGCGACCAGCCTTGGTTTTTATGCGCCCGTCTGGTGG